>CACWIW010000026.1 GCA_902761035.1 uncultured bacterium
TTCCGAAGACAGCCAACACCCCGTCCCGGAGACTGCGACGTGATATTGGGGCTCAAAGCCCGAACCGTAAGTGGCAGCCCGAAGACGGATCTCAACAGGCACCCCGGCCCAACGCCGGAATCAAGTGCGGATAGAAACGAGGTGGCAAGGCGTCTAGGATAAGGACATTCGCCCTAGGCGAAAATTTCCTATTGACAAAGCCTCTCATAGAAATCTCACGCCTCATACCCGCTACTTTACTTATCGCGATATGTGACGTACCGCGCATTCACATTTTAAACCGCGCGCAAAACTTCAATTTCCCAAAATCCCCGCTTGCGTTGGGCGGAGGAATGTGGCATACTATTTCCATCTTGCCTCTCAAAGGCGAGACGGCATTTGATCTTTGATATCGGCAGGTGCGGCTTTTCGTGACGCGATTGCGCGGCGAAGGGCGGCACAGAGTACCTGCCACCGGGCCGAGAGAGTGTAAAATGTAAAGTGTAAAATGTAAAATGGGCGTCTCGCGAGGGTGCCTAAACTTTGCAAATTACACTTGAACGGCCATAACCTCGGAACAACGGTAGGGTCATGCGTCCCGCGTGACCGAAACGGTAGGGCGGTTTCGATGAAACCGCCGCCTCCGATGGAGAGCGATACAACAACTGCCGCGCACACGGGTGTGTGCTAACGGTGGGGGGTAGAATTTCACAAAAACCACTAAAAGAAAGGAGATGGATATGCCAACGCTAGAAAGAGTGGTAAGACCTAGGCGGAACAGGATTTCTATAGAGGTTCCACGAGAGTTTGGCCAGTACACGTTCAAGATTGTAATGATCCCGATAGTCAAAGAAGAGAAGACGAAGTATGATTTTTCCGATCTTGTCGGTAAGCTCCAGTGGAATGGTGATGCCGTAAAGGAGCAGCGGAGGCTTCGGAATGAATGGTAACGGCTATCTTCTCGACACCAACGCAATTGTTCAACTGCTAAAGGGGAACAAGGAACTTATTGCAATCCTTGGCACGGCGGATTTCATCGCCACATCTATAATAGCCGAGATGGAGTATCTTTCCGTTGATGCCGGAATTTGACACGATTTGATTTTCCGCTTGCCGCAACGGCAGCGTTTTGATATGCTTTTCCACGTTCCGCGAAAACTCGCCGAACATCGCTCTTTGACATACCGGCGGTTGTGAGCCGTCGGGCCGGTCGCCACATTGGTAGGGTCACGCATCCCGCGTGACCGAGATGGTAGGGCGGTTTCGATGAAACCGCCGCCTCCGATGGAGAGCGACACAAAACTGCCGTGCACACGGGTGTGTGCCTCCGGCAGAACGTTACGCAACCAGCGTACAGTAGCTTCGTCGGAAAGACCGCTAATCCAACTGCAGAAGCGAAATACGATGGTGCGTCGCGTGGTAACACGCGGCGTACTTTCATATTCATGTTTCTGCAAAGGCTCTTAGCGGCGCCTCCGACGAGATAGGAATCTTGGGAGTGCGCCGCTCAATTTTTGCCTCGGTGCGGTGTGCTCCATTTGTGGACAAAGGAGGCATGAGGAATCAGAAGATGAAAAAAGTCGGTGAGGAGGCAGAGTGATGGTGTGGTATATTATCTGTCTGAATCCGTGCATCAACGAAACGATTGAAGAATTCCCGTTTCATGTCGGACGGTTGCCTGGGCCAACGTCGAATTGTGTTGTCATCGACGATCCTACCATTTCGCGCAGTCAGTTCTCGCTTGAAAAACACTTAGGGGGACTATACTACGTGAACCACAGTGAGGAAAACGCAGGGGAACTTGACGGAGAAATCATCCAGAAACGTAAAAAACTCGATGCATCTCGGCCGCATGTTCTCAAACTGGGTGACATAACAATCACTTTTGGCACTGATTACGAGGATGTGTCTAAGGCTGCGGCCGAGTATTCTGACGAATTGTATATGGTGTCGCGTGGAAATGATGAGATCGGTCCGTTGACAGGGGCGCAGGTGATTGAGGGATGCGAGAAAGGATATTTTACTCGAACAACGCTCGTACGTTCGTTACGAAATCCTGGAACGTCTATGAGGATGGATGAGGTTGTAGATTTTGACGATGAGGGAGATGGTGGATATGATGTGGCGTCTGCATCCGTTGATCAGCCGACCAATTCACGCATACAGACCGCTGAAGAGACTAAGGCTGTACTTGGCGAAAGTTTCATGTGCCCTTATTGCCGTACGGTTTCCAATCTGGAAGACGTGCTGTCAGTTTCGGTCTCACCAGGCTTGATTGGAGACCCCGTGCTTGGCGAAGGTGAACAGGCACGTTTTCTGCCATCGCAATTCACGGGCAACGGATTGGCCATTGATTCGGAAGGAGGCGTCTGCACGGAGATCGCTTGCCCCCGTTGCCACATGTCGCTGCCTCGTTCCCTTTTGGATACGCCGCAGATGGTGATGTCAGTAGTTGGCGCAGCTGGTGCTGGCAAGAGCGTATTTCTTGCCAGTTCCATGTGGCAGTGCCGTCAGACGTTGAGCCGAATGTTTGGCGTTAGTTTCATGGACCTCGACCCAGTGGCAAACCGATGGATCAACGCATACGAAGAGAAATTGTTTTTCCAGGAAGACGATACCACCCTCCAGCAGATTGAAAAGACTGACCTTCAGGCATCGAATGTGAGTCGCAGCGTCATGTTGGACGGCGACAATGTGCTACTTCCCCTTCCGAGCTTCTTCCAGTTACGCACGTTAGACAATCCACAACCGCTGAGCCTCGTGGTATACGACAGCGCTGGCGAACACTTCCGCGCCGGCGCGGATACGCAGGCGTCCGCCGTTACGCTGAACATGCTCAATTCCGATACGCTCTTCTTCATGTTTGATCCTTCCGCCGATCCCCGCTTCCGTCATCTTCTTGATCGCGGTGGCGGCACGGCGCACAACTACGCGCAGCGGCAGGATGTTCTGCTTGCGGAGATGTCCGCACGCATCCGCCGTCACCTTGGCAACAGAAGCGAGGCACGCCTCTCGAAGCCTCTCATCTTCGGCGTGTCAAAGGCAGATTTACTGCGTAATCGACTTCCTTTGAACATGCCAATTTACACTGGCAACGAGCCTCGGAAGTACACGCTTGACGTTGGGGTACTAAAAGAAGTGTCACGTCAGACGGAAGATTTACTGAACGAGATTGCGCCAGAGGTGACAGCCACTGCGCATGACATAGCCTCGGATGTTTGGTTCGTACCCGTAAGCGCTCTTGGACACAACCCGATGCGCGATGGTGTGAGACCTTGTGACATCAAGCCGATATGGACGGAGTTGCCAGTTGTGTTCACGCTGGCAAAGAAGGGATTAATACCCGTAGTGAACGGCAGTCTCTGATGTACAATTACGATGCGGAGGAAAAGCAATGTACGAACTAGTCAACACGTCACTACCCAACGGTCTCATTCCCGGCACCCATGGCTTCGCCGCAGTTGCAATGACCAAGGGACTCCCTGATGGATTGCGTGCACGTCTTGAAGCTTATTGTGCCTATTCTCATCGTACGAGCGCACACGATGCAACATATTTCAAGGAGAACCCTGTAAACTGGTTTCATGTTACGCTGCCTCAGGGCGACCATGTGCTAGGGCGTGTTGCTCCGGCTGACTTTGACTACACGGGACGCACGAACCGTCTTGCGAGGCTTCTAGTATTTTCAAAAAACGAAATGCCCGCAATCGGCGGCGCATCTGTTTTGGCGAAAGAACACGCCCGATTATCAGAAGCGTGGTCTGGCGAGGCGCGATGGCTGGAAACCGATAGGTTGACACTTGGACGTATGCGCCTTGAGATTCCACCAGTGAACTGTGATGCGCCAAGTTGGCGAGCGATGTTTGGTAATGCAGAAGGCCTTAATCTTGCAAAAGGATTCGCCCGGTTGCTTGCGAAAAACCTCTCAATGGCAGGCCGTACGATTTACTTCAAGACATCCACGGCGTATGATATTGACGGGGCTAAACTCCTTGCACTTTTCCGCGACTTGATTGATTTGTTCCCTGTTATCGACAGGCGCAACATTACGTTTTCTACTTATCCAGTTGCTCTGCCTCAAGGGACAATCTGTCACCTGCGTGGAGTGTATGACCGTGATCGCATCTTCAACGCGGCTGCGGCCACACAGCCGTGGGTGGATTGCGAAAAAGGCATTGTACACAATGCTTCGTTGTTGCCGCCAGAAGAGGTAAAACAACGCAAAATCGAACCGAAAGTCGGGACGGCACTTGTCCAAACGACACCACCACCATCATCACCGGCATACGGAGCAAGAACGCAAATAGTACCTAAGGGGATGCCTGCATCGAAAAAGGATGGGACAAAATCGCTGTTTGTCGGGATCATAGTAACAATAGGGCTTATTGTAATCGCAGCGGTAATGTATGGCATTTATTTACTTCAAGAAAGCGAACGTCTTCAAGAAAGCGAACGTCAATTTCGACAAAACGGTCAAGAAGATAATTCTCCGGGAGAAGTTAATGATAATGAGATAACCCCAGGGGTTGATGCAGGACAACAATACCAAGGGGGAGATTCTAAAAAAGGTTCTGAAACAGGAGGTATAAAGGCCAAAGAACCGGAGGTGGCGGCCAAGGCTGATACTGATGGTATGCGTACGCAGAATGATGGACGAACACGTGAAAATAAAAAGTTAAAGCAGGACCAAGATAATATGATTGCGAAAGCCAAGCGCGAAAGTGCGATGACCACAACTAATAAACCTCCTGAATTGGTCTCGGCGAAAATGGTGATATTGGAAACTGAGGGTGACATCAAAAAAATTGCAAAGGCAAAGCAACATTTTATGACGAACGGAACACTGAAGGTGTTTTGGTACGACAATGCGGGAATATTGACAAATTGTTCTGCGGGGCTCGTTACAAAAAAAGCAGGCCGATTCTCCAATGAGTCTTTTGCAATCGAACTTCTAAAACAAGATGATTTAACGAAAAATTCACGCTGTTTCTTCTTGATATGGTATGACTGCAATGATAAAAAAGCATATTGGGACTGGTCCCCGCTAAGTGAGAAAGAGGATAAATGGTTTGAAACCACTAATATGAATGAGATTGATCTTGTGGAGATGTGTTTTGGAGGAACGACAAACGAAGTCTATAAAATATGGGTGAAGCAGTTTGGTAAACCGAGGTTTACCATTGATTGGGTTACCGCTGACGCAAGAAAGATTGACATGTCTCCGCTGAAAGAAAATCTACTGAAATTGGAGGAGCTTGTCAAGGTATATGAAGCACAGGAAAAGAAACAGCAAAAATCTAAACCTGATAACAGTGAAGGATACCTCGATAAGTATAAGACACAACGTAATCGAATCGAAGAACTGAAACGGAAATATGATCGACTTAGAAAGGAACTGGAGACGAATCAAAAAGAGTTGAGTAACAACAAAGAAAATCGAAAGGAAGATGCGATAAAGGGCAAAATAAATACGAATAAGAAACAGATAGGAGATATTTTTGATAAAACTAATGAAGTCAAACGGGAATGGGAAAACATTGATCACCGTTGTCCGTCATTATGGCGTAGATTGGAATTCGATAATCACAAAATTACAGGATGGGAAAAACTCCTGGAAAACCTTAACAAGCAGATTCAAATGATAGAAAGCCAGCAAACTTCATCCCCAAAAGTTGCGGAAGAAGAGAATAAGAAAAAGCAAATCCGCGAAATAATACGCCACAGCAAGTTTAGCATCATAAAGGTTGAAGGAACAAAGAAATGAAATCCTCTATCCTTGTTGCGCGCATTATGCGCGTTATCGAGACCGACGGGCAACTCGGCGATGGCGCAGGGTTGGCAGTAGCATTTGCAGAAGCGGTACGAGCAGTCAACTCGCGCCTTGAATCCGTGCAGGCGGCAGAAGCCTCGGGACAAACGAGCGATGCAGTGCGTCTGATGGAGGATTCACCGCGCCTTCTCGATGAAATCAATGCACTGGATTTCAACCGTTTGCCTGAGTGGGAAGAATTATGTGATCGGAACGGGTGGCAGAAACCTGTGCCTTTCGACAGGGCGCTTATTGAAAAGACGCTCATGCTCAGCGAGAGTAAGGCCGTGGCCGAACCGTTTCTACGAATGTATCGTAAGGCTGTACGCACGAACAACAACCTTCTTGCCATAAAGGCGCTGCGGCGCTTGATAGAAGTTGACCATACCCAAAACTGGGAGGCGAATCTCGTGCAGGCGGAGTCTGTCCTACAGCGCGAACTGGCAGAAGCATTCGCCGTTGCACGGTCGGCTAACAACGCAGAAGAACAGGATCGGATAGCACGCGAGGTACTGGAAACTTCATGGCGTAACAAGCCGACGGGGCGTACTTTCTCCGACATCCAAGACTACTGGAACGACAAGGAGTCACGCCGACGCGAAGCCGAAGGCAAAGAGAACCTGGCGTTGTTGCGACGGTGCCGTGACGAGAACTGGAATCGTACGCTGGCATTTTCGATGATCCAGGCGCTGGATGCGTTGATGGAAAACGGCTGGGCTTTGCCAACAGATGAACGCGATATGGTAGATGAATGCCGTCGGCGCGTTGCCGAAGAAATGGAGGCCGCAGAGAAGGAGCGGAGTTGGAAGACATGTTGTGAAACGCTGCATGGTGCGATACAGCGCGAGGACCCTGTGGCTATTCGCGAGTCGTTGGCGGTCCCTGATTTCCTCGACCACGAACCTCCGGAAGATCTGTTGCGTGACGCCCAGCGCGTGATAGAGCATGACGAAGCCGCACGACGCCGCAAAATGATGCAAATCGCCGTATGCTCTCTGTTGGCGCTCTTTGCAGTTTTGGGGGTGTCTGGCTGGTGGCTCAGGCAGAAACTCTTTTCCATGCGCTGCGAGGGGGAGGTGGCGAAAATGACAGCCTTGGCAAAAGGCTCTCATGCCATTGACCGTCTTGACGAGGCACTACGCAAATTACAAACTGACGATCCAGATGTCTATGTTGACCCACGCGTGAACGTGTTTCAAGGCAAATTGAAGTCAATGATTTCCGCCAATCTTGCACGGACAAACGAACTGTCGGAAATCCTTGCGTCGCTTGCTCTGTCACACAACACACAATGGGCTGATGACAACGGTACCGTCACAAGTAGATTGGCGCGCGTGGAGTTGTTATTGACAGGCGACGATGCGGAATATCGCGCGCGTTTGTTGAAACTTAAATCTGCATACGCCGACCACCTTGCAAAGCTAGATGAGGCTGCTCGCACCAAGGCGGCAAAACGGCATGAGACTCTTACGGCGCGTATGCATGACTTATCTGTGCAGCTTTCGGAAATTATTGGCGGCGAAGATCAGGATAAGGCAATTGCCGTCTGTAAAGCCGATGCAACAGAATGGAGGGAACGTTATGGATTGCTTCTTCCTATTTTGGATGGGAAATTAACAGAGGTAGAGAAGGAACTTGCAGACGCCGAACAGAATCAAAAAAACGTGCGTGAAGCGCTTGGTAAACTACGTGCGGCGCAAACGGCGCCCGAAATCCTTGAAGCCCGTAAAGCGTTGATAGATTTCTATTCATCCTACTCGGACATCAAAAGGCTTGCTCCTCATCCGGTGGAAGTATCTACAGTTCGCGGGGTGTTGGACAGAACAACCGCTGAGCAAAAGGCGTTTGCGTCAGTTGCTAATTCGGGAATACCACAGGATAAGTTTAAGACATTTCTTGAAGAGAACGTATCTAGCCTTAAAGAGATACCATCGTTTTATTCGCTTTATGGTCTTATGGTATCAAATGACAGGACGGGAAAGTTCTTTGCCGTATCAAAAGGCAAAGCTGACATTAAGAAACCAAGCTATGCCAACGCGTGGTTGATTAGCGGTGAAATGTTGGATTTCGCCAATAAGAAAATGACCGATAAGATCGAAAAACTCAAAGCAGAGGGTGTGTTGGGTTATACAATCCCATCGGTGGATGAAGTGAAGGAATGTGTTGATTTTGCGTCCAAAGCGAATTTGACGGCAGGGCAATTTGAGAATGAGGTTCTCAAACATATTTCCAGGCATCTCCAAGAGGTGAACAAGATTGAGAAAGGCAAGAAGATTTATCTAGAGAATGAAAGAAAATTCAATAACTTTGTCTCTCTCACGCGAGGCAGATATACGGCGTTTCGGCGCATTATCATGCTCGACATCTATTTTAAGTGGTTGGACGAAGACCTTAAAGTGATGCCGCCAGACGACGAGCTCAGAAGATGGGTGAAAAAGGTCTCAGACCTTGCAAATCCAATTCATGTGGACGATGTCCCTGACGACCTGTCATGGACCTGCCTGTGGGAAAAACGGATACGTGATAGAAATATGGAATGTGTTGAACTGTTGGAAAAGATTCCTGTTGACTGGACGGCGCAGTACCTTAAATGGCGTTCTGCGCGTGTTGTAATACGCGACATTGCCGGATGGAAGATAGAAACGGCAGGGCAACTGCTTTTCGATCCACTAAATCCTTGGCAGAGAAAGAATCCGAATGCCGTCATCCCAATCGTGCCTAAAGAGGTGAAGGTGGATCATCCACTTTACGTCCTTCGTAATGAAGACGGGCGGTTGAGGATGGTAAAGGCGTTGATGCCATCAGGAGGCAAGTGGGCTATGGTAGCCGGAGCAGGACACATGCCGGGAGAACCTCTTTATCAGATGTGCCGAGATGATAAGCCGATTGACGCCGAGAAAGAGATAAGGGAATGTCTCAAGTCAATCCCTGAGCAAATTGTTAAGACTTTTGTTGCAAAGATTCCTTTCTTCGACATGGAGGAGACGAGATGAAATGGTGGGTAAAAAAGAACGGACATGCAGACGGGCCATTCTCCGAGGAAGACATTCGCAAACGTATTACGCTAAATCTTATTGGTTCACTTGATCGAGTGTCAATAGATGGCGTAAAATGGAATTATTTAAAAGACACAGAACTCTGGCGTCCGTCTAAGCCGCAGCAAATTGCGGCGTCGCAATCACAAGTAGTTTTGCAAGAAGCTACGCCACCGCCTCAACCATCTTTCTCTCCACAATTTTCTCCGTTGGAGTCGTGTGAAGAAGATCCTCCGCAAATATTGATTCCCAAACGGCTGCAAATGCCACAACCGGATTTTAAATCGCATAAGGTGAACAGTACCATTGTTGTAGCCGTAGGATTGGTCATGAGTTTGATTCTATTGGTTATTGGAACAGTTGTGATATTTTCGCGTTCAAGCAATCACGAAGTTGAGAAAAATGACGTTGCGAGGCAACCTGAGGAAAGTCCACGGTCCGGGATTGCGACTTCCGGCGGTGATGGATTTGTCGCAGTAAGAGATAAGATTGCACTGATTGAATGCAAGGAAGGACGCGGAACAGGATTTCTCCTTGGAATGGACGGGAAAACTTTCCTTATTTCCAATGAGCATGTTATTCGTAGTGGTGGTGAGATTAAGGCGCGTCTAATTGATGGTACGCTTTTACAATTAGGCGAGTTTTCCGTTGCTGAAGACGGACGCGATCTTGCACGATTTGAAGTATTGAATTGTAAGAACGCACCACTTAAACTGCGCAATTCACCCCCAAACATAAATGAACAAGTGACTCTGTACGGTAACAGTCTTGGAGGAGGCGTGGCCACGGAGAGTAAAGGTTTCATTCAAGGTGTGGGACCAAAACGAATTGAGACGAACGCTGAAATCGTACATGGTAACAGCGGAAGCCCATTGGTCGATATGAAAGGCGAAGTGGTTGGGGTGGCAGCACTCATGGAACTCACCGATTCCGGAAAGGAAGATTGGAGTAATAGCAATACTCGCTATGACGGTAAGGTAAGGCGTTTCGCCGTGCGCCTTTCTGGGACCGCATGGAAGGTTTTGAAACGTAATGAATACGAAGCGCAGATTCGTGCACTGACTGAATATGTGACATATTGGAACTACCTTGTGCCGTTTTTGATGTTTGATTCGCATAATGTACCAGACTCGAAACTTGTGTATAACGATTTGTGCTCCAAGGCATTCAATTCGACAGAATCCGGGTTCGATGAAATGATGAAGGC
Organism: uncultured bacterium; assembly: GCA_902761035.1. GTDB lineage: Bacteria > Verrucomicrobiota > Kiritimatiellia > RFP12 > UBA1067 > RUG572. Next base: position 10,031 of record CACWIW010000026.1, read on the forward strand.
TGTGTCAAACGCATACGAGAAACGGGGCAAGTCGTATATAAGATGGGACGAACGCATCAGGGGACGCAAGGAGTTCGTTCGCCGCCTCCAGACCGGAATAGACGAGAAAGAACTTTCAGAGGTTGCTGCCAAAAAAGCGCTGGCTGAATACGATGACAAAACGGAAAAGTCGTATGAGAAAATGAAGGATGCATTAAAGGCTATGATTCTTGTACGCAAGGAGGCGCTGACCCATGCGCAAAAGTTCCTTAATGATCAGTCATGGGATGCGCCGCAGGTCGTAAATGGTTATGATGGTGATCTGCGGGAAAGTGTAAGTTGGTACCGCGAAGGATGTAAATATTTCACTGATTTGATGAATCAAAAGTTAAAAGACTTGAATAAAGGCATCAATGAGATTGAAAAAGGAGATGACGACGATGAGAACGATTGAGCGAAAAGAACTGGATTGGCATCTTGGGGATATCGAACAGAGGTTCGGATTCCGGGGTGCAAAGTACACAGACGCGAACATGTGGTTCGTGTTCCTTGTGACAGCACTGATTACAGGGGCGTTTTTTATCGGCCTCTGCCATGTACCGACGCACATTCGCAACCACCCCGCCATAGCCATAATACTGGCTCGCGGCTGGACTCCATACGCCATGATCTCGCTCTTCACATTGGCCATGGTGACACTTTTCGTAAAATGGCGCAAACTCGCATTCCAGCGTAGGGCATTCAAGATTGAGTTAATTCCTGTTGGGGCATCGTTCGCACTTACTCAGGAAACCGCCCTTGACGTTTTGGGGATGCTTAACAAGGCAGTTGACGATCCAAAGCGGTTTGTCCTTTTCAACCGCATCGAGCGGGCACTTCTCAATCTTAAGAACGTCGGTAATATATCAGATGTTTCTGAGATGTTGCGCACCTCTGCAGAAAACGACGAGAACCATGTAGATTCAAGTTATGGACTGTTGTCGGGCATCGTCTGGGTTATTCCTATTCTCGGCTTCATTGGCACTGTGATTGGTCTTTCAGGCGCGATAGGCGGCTTTGGCGCAGTTCTCAACTCCGATGCATCTGCGGCATCGTTGAAGGCAGGCCTTGCACCCGTGACGGGAAACTTAAGCGTGGCGTTCGACACCACGTTCCTCGCACTTGTGCTTGCGATGGTTGTCCAGATGATGATGACGATTCTTCGCAGGCAAGAAGACCTGTTTCTGGACACATGCCGGGATTATGTACACGGCAATATCATCTCCCGTCTGAAATTCGTCAAGAACGGATGAAATGAGAAAAAGACGACAGAGTGTCCGGTTCTCGCTATTTGCGTTTCAGGACATCATAACAGGATTGTGCGGAGTGCTGATCCTGCTGGTGCTGCTCATGCTCGTTGATTTTGTCACAGCCCCTGAACGTAGAGTTGTGGAGCCGGATTCAATGAACGAAACAGATGATAGCATTGAAATCCTGCGGAAGGAAATTCGACGGCTTGAGTATGAACTCGCCAAAGCACGTGACGCCGCCCGCACGACGATTATATCCGTGAAGGACTCTGCTGCGCCCGAAGTTGCGGCGAAGTTGACAGCGGAAATGAGTGAAAAGGAAAAAGAACTTGCAGCGCTTGTTTCTCAGGTCGCAGATTTACAGACTCGAGTAGCGAAGGCAAAAGACGCTGATGTGAGAAACAAGAAGAAGGTGCGGGAAATGGAAGAAACGCGCCGCATTCTTGAAGGGAAAATAGCAGCCTTGAAAAACAAGAAAGGCGTCACACTCATTCCAGAACGGGGAACGTTCAAATCGCCAGTGTACATCATTTGTGGGAAGGGGGGCGTAGAGATACTACGCCCATTGAAAAAGAATGCAAAGCGAAAATGGGTGAATGGTGATAACTTGCGTGACGGCGTGACGGAAGCTCTTCTCGATCTTGATCATACTACACACACAGTCATTCTTCTCGTTAGGCCGTCAGGAGTAGATATGATGGATGATCTTTCCAGACTGACGAAGAGTTTGGGATTCAGTTATGGGCGAGACCCGTTGGAGGAGGATGTGGAGGTGTCCATTGGAGAAGCTGGAGGTGGGAAATGAACCGCGGGAAGAAGGAACCGACTACTGGCAGTCTCGACATGTTGCTTGATACGATGTGCAACACGTTTGGTGGTGTCTGTTTCATCGCGCTCATGGTGGCTATACTTACGGCAATGACTCCCAAGTCGAGTGAAGATGCTATGGATGGAGAGGCTGAAGCAAAGATGCTGGTGGACCGCGAGAAAACCAATCTTGCTCGAAAGCGTGATGAGTTGAAGTCGGCGATTGAAATCCAAAAATCGTTTCTTGCCACTAATCAAGCAACGGCAGCTATTAGTGCAGCTGCGCTTACACAGGGTCTTTCATCCAATACTACGGCCATCGCCAGACTGAAAGCCCAAAGAGCCGAATTTGAGGATATGCTTGCTGCGCTAAAGACGGATGCTGACTACAGCAAGCGGGAAGCAGCGCGTCTTGAACGGCTTTTGAAAGAACTAGAAGAACGGTTAGGCAAGCCTATCGGGAAACAGCGGTCGGTTCGAACGCCCACGGAACGTGAAGTGTCAGGATTGAGGTGCGAGGATTTCTGGTTGCGCAAAGGAAGGTTGTATTTACTTAGAAACCGACAACAGTGCAAGTGTGAAATGCTTCGCGATTCATCAGGTAAACCTCATCAATGGAACTTTACGGTTATTCTTGGCGCAGGGTATCGTGTGGATGAGTCATTTTTTAACGGACTTGACTGGAACCAGATAAAAAATGATTTGAACACACAGGGGTATGTGCGCATTTATTCAGACAGGGAATCGTTCCCGCAGCTGTGCGAATTACGAGATGCTTTGATACATTATCACAAACAATACAACTGGCACATCCATGAAAAGGAGGTGCTTTCATTCGTGGAGGGTTACGATGGCCGTATTCAATAAACTAAACGCCGCCAAGGTTATGTTTCTGGCGACATTGACAACTTGGGCTGTTACAGATATGCCCTTAGAAGAGTGTCGTGAAAAAGCAGCGGCTGGTGATGCTGAAGCGCAGTATCAATTGGGACAACGCTACGAAGAGGGACGGGGTCTCTCCCGAAATGGCATCCGGGCCGTGATTCAATACAAGAAGGCTGCGGAACAAAAGCACCGTAAGGCATGTAAACGATTGTCCGAACTGTATTCTCGCGGTGAGTTTGTGAAGAAGGATTCCGCTATAGCAGCGAAATATCGTGCCTTGGCAAGCGGCGATAACGCGGAGATAGCTATTGCCAAGGCATCAGAGGAAGAAAGTAAAAGTACGGATACGGTAGATGATATTGAAGTTGCTCTTGACTGGATACTTGGACGTAACGGAAAACGAAAAGACCCTAAAATCGGAATCCGTATGCTTTGCGATGCGGCTAAGGATAGGCCAATTGCCAAGGGTGTTTTCATTAAGCGTTGGATGAAAGGAGACCTTGACGATGCGTTAGAGGTGTTGACGGACGAAGAATGGACGCTTATTGAATCATGGTTTGAAGAGGCGTTCCGTTTGGGGGGCTCATGGAAAAAATGCGGACTTATCTTGGGGAATAAAGCATTTCGTAATAAACATTATACGGCAGCAATATCCTTTTATCAGGCAGCAGGACGTGCTGGGGTGCCGAAGGCATGGTACTTCCTTGGATGCCTGTATTGGACTGGCAGTAATAAAGAGAAATGGGGAACCCCTGACCATGTAAAATCTGACCGCAATGCCATGGACGCTTTCATACAAACGTTAAAGATCAACCCGCGCCATGTGGATGCAAAGTGGAATTTGGGATTGATATACTTGTTTTCAGATGATAAACAGTGCAGAAACTATAAAAAGGCACATGATATTTTTAGTGAACTGTACAGAAATGGCGGTGCAAATAACAAGTGGATACTTTACGATTACGGCCTTTCGGGAATGTTGGTTACTGACGAGGCGCTAAGTAATATACGTAAGGAATATGAGCGAATCAAAGATCCACATTCCTACGCCCGTGGACGTATAGACTATGGGGTTGTTGTGAAACGAACCCAAAGGACAAAGAGTGAACTTGAGGCGAAATACAAATCTCTTCTGAAAGAGGAGAAACGCTATCTGCAATACATTAAACAAGCAGCGGATATGGGATGCGAATCTGCACAGAAGTTCGTAGAAAAATTTCAATCCTCTTACGATTGAGTCAACACCAACGCCAAAGTACGCATGTGCACGGTTTGGGGCAAAACGAATCTGACGGATGCGGCGTGGGTGTGCCCCATGAACTCCGGCCAATGATTCTTCAAGGTGAAGGTGGAACTGCTGAAGGGGATTTGCTGCGGATTTTGACAACAAACGTACGCCAACAAGATATGGTTTTTTTTGAAATAGGGGATTTTGACGTATTGACATCAAAGCATCAAACATGGTAGAATAGGCGACATGAGAACAACCCTTACTTTAGAACCAGATGTTGCGGCAAGGCTTGAAGAATGTCAGGCCGCCGACTTGAGCGTCAGTTTCAAGGAGCTTGTCAACGGGCTTTTACGCATGGCGTTCGCCACGCAGGATGCCTTGGCTCGCAAGCCTGCTGTCAGGCATTTCTCGACAAAGGTCTTTCGCGGGCGGACAACCACGTTGGGGACGATTACAAGTACGCATGACATGCTGGCCATGGCCGACGGCGAGGCCTACCGATGAGATTGCTTGACGCCAATATTCTGATGTACGCATCGTTTGACGCGTTCCCGCAGCATGTTCGCACGAAGAAATGGCTTGATGCCAGATTGAACGACATCAATACGCCTCTGGGTATCCCTTGGGAAAGCACTCTGGCCTTTGTTCGCTTGTCTACAAATCCCCGCGTCATGCAACCTGCGATTTCAGTGTCCGAGGCGTGGCGTCAGGTACAGTCATGGTTGTCGATGCCATGCGTATGGATACCGGTGGCGACAGATCGGCATCGGCATTATCTTGATTCATTCCTAAACATTCCAGAAGCAAACCACAAACTCGTGGCGGATGCACATCTGGCGGCCTTGGCAATTGAACATGGACTTGTCATGGTTTCGGCCGATTCGGATTTTCATCTTTTCCCCGGCCTTCGCATAGAAGATCCTACTATTTGAAGTTTGCCTGGTGCCATTGCCACGGCATAACGGATTTGGTAAAATAGCGGCCAACGGCACAATGGCAGTGCAATTGAATTGGCTTGTAATCGTGCATGGAGAAAAAATGAAGAAGAAACTTCCTAAGACAGATGACTTTCATTGGGATGGGTTTGTTTTCTTTGCAAGTTGAAAGGATGCAGACATGACTCTTCAGCAACTTAAGTACGCGGACGCGGTTGCGGCGTGCGGATCGATAAGCGAGGCAGCTCGGCGGTGCTTTGTCACGCAGCCGACGCTTACGGAGGCGGTGCGTCTCCTGGAGGAGGAGCTGCGCATCGCCATATTCACGCGGTCACCAAAGGGCGTGAGCGTGACGCGCGAGGGCGAGGAGTTCCTGGCGTCCGCGCGGCAAATCCTAGACGACGCGGCGCGCATCTCCGAAAAGTACACGGGCAAGGCCGTGAGGCGTCCGCAGTTCGCGGTCTCCTGCCAGCACTACGCCTTTGCCGTCGAGGCGTTCATGGACGTCGTGGGGGCAAACGACGCTGAGTCCTACGACTTCACTCTGCGCGAGACGGTGACGAGCGAGATCATCGACGACGTGGCGCGCCACCGCAGCGAGGTGGGCGTGCTCTACCTCTCCCGCCGCAACGAGCGCGCGATCATGAAGATACTGCGCAAGGAGGAGCTTGTGTTCGAGGAGCTTTTCGAGGCGAAGCCGCACGTGTTTTTGGGAAAGAAGCATCCGCTTGCAAAGAAGAAGTCGATTCGCCCGCAGGAACTTGACGACTACCCGTATCTCACGTACGAGCAGGGGGCCGAGAACGCGCTCTACTTCGCGGAGGAGGTCATGCCCGCGATTGACCGGAAGAAGAACATCCGCGTCAGGGACCGCGCCACGATGACGAATCTCGTGCTGGGTCTGAACGGCTTCACCGTCGCGTCTGGCGCGCATGCCAAGGGATACAACCCCGCGATCGTCTCGATACCGCTGAAGATGGACGACTCCATCCGCGTGGGAATCGTGCGCCGCGGCGGCATCCCGCTTTCCGCTGCGGGGGCGGCGTTCGTGGACGCGATCCGCGCGCGCCTGGCGGACAAATAGAAGGGCTTCTTGCAGCGTGGGTTCCCGTCGCGCATGATATAGGAATAACCTATTGCCATGCAGTGAATTTTCCGATTACCCATTAGCGGGGGAAATGTGAGATACTATTCGCCGTTGACACCACCAGAAAGGAGCAACGGCAATGAGCGAAAGAAAATACCATATCGAGACCTTGGCGGTACACGCCGGACAGGACGTGCACGGCGACCCTGCGACAAACGCGCGGGCCGTGCCTGTGTACAGGACGACCGCCTACAACTTCCGGGACTCCAAGCACGGGGCCGACCTCTTCGGCCTTCGGGAGCTCGGCAACATCTACGCCCGCCTGATGAACCCCACGAACGACGTGCTCGCGAAGCGCATCGCGGCGCTCGAAGGTGGCGCGGCGGCGCAAACGCTCGCCTCGGGCACGGCGGCCATCTACTTCACGATCACCAACATCGCCCGCGCGGGAGACGAGATCGTGGCGGCAAGCAATCTTTACGGCGGCACCTTCAGCCAGTTCGACGCCATTCTGCCGAATGTGGGCATCAAGGTAAACTTCACGCCGGTGAACGATTTAGAGGCTGTCGAGGCAGCGATTACGGAGAAGACTAGGCTTCTCTTCATCGAGGCTGTCGGCAACCCCGCCCTTGACATTGCGGACATTGAAGGCTACGCGGCCGTAGCACATCGTCACGGTTTGCCGCTCGTCGTCGACGCCACCTTTACGCCGCCGCCGCTCCTGCGCGCGCTTGACCACGGGGCGGACCTCGTCATACACTCTCTCTCGAAGTGGATTGGCGGACACGGCGCAGGCATCGGCGGCGTCGTGGTGGAGAAGGGCGGCTTTGACTGGACGAATCCGAAGTTCGCGCTCTACAACGAGCCGGACGCCGGATACCACGGTCTCCGTTTCGCGCATGACCTTCCCGAACCGCTGAAACCCATTGCGTTTTCGATCCGACTTCTTACGGTCGGCATCCGCAACCAGGGTCCCACGCTCGCGCCCGACGCGGCGTGGATTTTCCTGCAGGGCGTGGAATCCCTTCCGCTCCGCATCGCGCGCCACAGCGAGAACGCGCTCGCGGTCGCGAAGCACCTACAGAACCATCCGAAGGTGGCGTGGGTGAAGTACCCCTCGCTCACGCAGCCCGAACTCGCGGCGAAGTACCTGCCAAACGGCGCTGGCGGCGTGGTCGTGTTCGGAGTGAAGGGCGGCGCGGAGGAGGCGCGGAAGGTCACGGACGCAGCGAACGGGGAAATCTTCTCGATCCTCGCGAACGTGGGCGACGCGAAGAGCCTCATCATCCATCCGGCCTCCACCACGCACTCGCAGCTCTCCGACGAGGACTTGCGCAAGGGCGGTGTCGCGCCGGAGCTGATCCGTCTCTCCATTGGCCTCGAGCACATCGACGACATCATCGCCGCGCTCGACGAAGCCCTGGAAGCCATCTAACCCTTTGCCCCCGTCTCTATCCCCCATCCCTGAGACGGGGGCATTAAACAAAAACAACCGCCGAAATCGGCAAAAAAGGAGAAAAGAAAATGAACGCAGCAAGCAACAAACTGTTCCGCACCGTAATCTCATCTGTGGCGGGAGTGTGCATAAGCACCGCCGTACAGGCAGGAGTGCCCCTCAACAACCTGCAAGGTACGGGAGGCATAGCCTTCAACCCGTTGGCGTACACAGCGGGGTTACCATGGGACGATGACGGAGGAGGAGACTCCACGAACGCCGTGGAGAAGACCGACTCGGCGCTGAACGGCGTAGTGTCGCGTCCGCAGCTGGGCGCGTGGTATGTCAACCTCAACGACGCCGGCATCAACTGGTGGGCGGCATCGGCCGCGATTACGTTCGCCGACCATCTTGAAATCTCCGGCGGATACGGCTTCATCAACGCGCACAAGTACGGCGACAAGTCGATCAACACCTACAACGTGGGCGCGAAGGTCAAGTTCCTCGACGAGAACGCCTTCGACACTGTGTGGGTGCCGGCGCTCGCAGTCGGCGGCGTGTGGAAGTACACGGACTCCCGCACGGTCGACGCGTTCCGTCTGGACGACAACGGCTTCGACGGCTACGTGGTGGCGAGCAAGCTCATCACGCAGACGCCCGTGCCGGTGCTGCTATCGGCGGGCTTGCTGCTCTCCGACGAGGTGGTGAACGGCGTCGTGGGCCACAACGACTACGACGTGGTGGCCTTCGGCAACATCGACATCCTGCCCGCCGAGAACATCGCCATCGGCCTTGAGTACAAGCAGGGCGTGGACGCGGGCGACACGCGTGCCACGGGCGGACACTCCATCCGCAACCACGACTACTGGGACGCCCACGTTGCCTGGTTCATCACGAAGAAGCTCACGTTCGTGGCGGCATTCGCGGAGACCGGCGACAAGGACAAGTTCTACAGGAAGGGGAGCGTAAAGAACCTCGGCGTCGGCGCCGGCGCGGTCTTCTCGCTCCAGTACCAGTTCTAAGAAAAAAAGAGTATAATAACAACCATCCGAAAGGAATCAAAGCAATGAGCAACACGGCAAAGAACATTCTGGAGAAGGTCGGCGGAACGCCGCTCGTGGAAATCTCCAGCAAACTAAACAAGGGCGGCGCGAAGGTACTCGCGAAGGTCGAGTTCTTCAACCCCGGCGGCAGCGTCAAGGACCGCATCGCGCTCGCGATGGTCGAGACGGCGGAGAAGGACGGCGTCCTCAAGCCCGGCGCGACGATCATCGAGCCGACGAGCGGCAACACCGGCGTGGGCCTCGCGCTCGTGAGCGCGGTGAAGGGGTACCACCTCATCCTCACCATGCCCGAGACGATGAGCATCGAGCGTCGCAAGCTCGCGGCCGCCTACGGCGCGGAGATCGTCCTCACGCCCGGCTCCGCCGGCATGAAGGGCGCGATCGCCAAGGCGACAGAGCTGCGCGATTCAACGCCGGGAGCGGTGATTCTCCAGCAGTTCGAGAACCCGGCCAACCCCGATTTCCACTACCGCACGACCGGTCCGGAGGTGTGGGACGGAACTGACGGCGAAGTGGCGGCGTTCGTGGCTGGTGTAGGCACGGGCGGCACGATCACCGGCACGGGCAAGTACCTCAAGGAGAAGAATCCCGAAGTGAAGCTGTTTGCGGTGGAGCCGGATACCTCGCCGGTCCTCTCAGGCGGCAAGCCGGGTCCGCACAAGATCCAGGGCATCGGCGCGGGCTTTGTGCCGAAGGTGCTCGATACCACGCTCCTGACGGAAGTCATCACGGCCTCCGCCGAGAACGCGGGCGCGACTGCGCGCGCTGCGGCGGCGAACGAAGGACTGCTTGTGGGCATTTCCTCCGGGGCGTCGCTGTGGGCTGCGCTCGAACTCTCGAAGCGTCCCGAGTTCGCGGGCAAGACGATCGTCGCGCTCCTCCCGGACACCGGCGAGCGCTACCTTTCGACTTGGCTCTTTGAATAGTAGTTACAATAATCCGAATTTTCACGGGGTTGCAGCGTTTAGCGCTGCAATCCCGTGTGCATATTTGTCGCATACGACATGGTTGTGCGGTGATTGGCCCCGACGGGACACATTCCACCTCCCTGCCTTGCGTTGCGCATGGCAGGGAGAGGGAATGTTGTGATTTTAGTCTTGCGCGAAGGGCGCGGATTTGGCATACTAACCGCGCTTAACCTTACTGTGCTATGAGAAAACTTTATCTGCTTTCCGCCCTCGTGGCGGTGATGGTTCTCCCCGCCTCGGCGGCGGAGGCCGTGGATGACATTTCCTACGGCTACGTGGGAACCGCAGGTGGTATGCTGCTGCCCGGCAACGGCAACAGCCTGAAGCGCGCCGCGCTTGTCGGCGCACGCGGCGGGTGGTACGTGGACGAGTACCTTGCCCTCGAGGCTGAGGCCGTCTGCGCGCCGCACGTATCCAGCGGCGCGGGAGGCACGACGGTGTGGGGCGGTTCCGTGCAGGCGCTCTGGCACCTCTCCGGCTGGGAGGCGTTCGACAAGCTCTTTGGCTGCGAGCGCTTCGCGCCGTTCCTCACATGCGGCGCGCAGACGCTCTGCGCCACGCGGCACGTCTTCGCCGATGGCTCCCATCGCACGGGAATCGGTCCGACTGTCGGCATCGGCGCGTTCTACCACCTCACCGACAACGTCAGCCTTCGCGCGGAGGCGCGGGCGGCGCTCGCGGTGGATTCTCCCTGCGGGATGACGTATGCTATCCTCGCGGGAATCCAGTACAGCTTTGGCGACTGACCATGAAGAACCTTGAACGTTACGTCTTCGGAGCATTCCTCTCCTCTTTCTTCCTCGCATTCCTCGTGCTGTCGTTCGTGCTAACGATCGGACTCCTTGTGCAGATCGTAAGTTACATCCTGCAAGGCGTGCCGTTCGACCTCGTGGGACAATTCGCGCTTGTGAGCTTCCCGGAGACGATGCAGTGGACTGTCCCGCTTGCGTTGCTCGTTTCGTCCATTCTCGTGTTCTCTCGCCTCTCTGCGGACAGCGAGATCGCCGCCATGCGCGCCTGCGGCGTGAACCTTCTCACCGTAATGCGTTGGCCGCTCGCGTTCGCCCTGCTTTGCACGTTCGTGTGCCTGTTCGTCAACAACGAGGTCGTGCCACGTGGACACGAGGTACGCCGCAACCTGAAGACGCGCCTAGCGGGCGGTGCGGGTCTGGAGCTGCTCGAGCCCGGCCGCACGATCAACGACTTTCCGAAGGTTCAGCTCTATTTCCGCGAGCGCGACAAGGAGAGCAACAGTCTCCTCGACCTGGAAATCGTCGACCGTCGTGATCCGAAGTGTACCCGCACCTACAAGGCCGACAAGGCGTTCGTGCGGAAGGAAGGCCGTGACATCGTGCTGGACGTGCGGAACCTCTCCGTGGACCCCGTGGACGCGGAGCATCCCCAGGCGCTGCAGGCCGAGACGTTCCGCTGGAGAGTGGATGACGTGCTGAAGGACGGAGATTACAAGCGCAAGGAGAAGGACTTCCGTTTCTTCGAGATATTGAATGAGATAGATGCGCGTAAGCTCGAGGTTGCACAAGCATCAAATGAGAAGGTAAAGGGGAAGAAACATTCTCCCCGCGTGTCCGCCATGCGCTCGCTCAGCGATATCCGCACGGAGTTCATGAAACGGTGGGTGTTCGCGTTTGCGTCGATATGCTTCGTGCTAGTGGGCGTGCCGCTCGGCATCCGTGCCCAGCGGAAGGAATCTTCGGTGGGCATGGGCATCGCGCTAGTCACTGCGCTCGTCTACTATCTCGTCGTGATACTCATGACGAGCCTCTCGAAGAACTACCAAGTACACCCCGAAGTGCTAATCTGGCTGCCGGTTGGACTCTGCGTCCTGCTCTCCTGCTGGCTGATTCCCAAGAACCTCTGAATTATGGTACAATAATTGCCTATGGAAAATCCTGCAATTGATGTCGCCTACGTGGCGGAGCTGGCGCGTCTGGAACTGACCGACGAAGAGAAGTCCGTGTTCCAGCCCCAGCTGGAGAATATCGTCAAATACGTCGAGAAGATCTCGTCGGTGGATGTGGACGGCGTGCCGCCCACGCTGCACGGCCACGCTGTCGTAAACGCGCTCCGCGAAGACGTGGTGCGCCCGTCGATGGACCGCGAGGAGGCGCTGGCGAATGCGCCCGACCGCACCGGCGACGAGTTCCTGCTTCCGAAGATCGTGGAGGGCGCTGAATCATGAGCGAGCTTTACAAGTTGGGAATAGAAGAGGCTGCGAAGGGTCTCGAAAAGGGCGATTTTTCGTCCGTGGAGCTGACGCGGGCCATCATCGACCGCGTGCATGAGCATGACGGCGAGATCGGCGCGTACCTCACGTTCGACGAGGAGGGCGCTCTCGCGGCGGCGAAGGTGGCGGATGTAATCAGAAGCGGCAAGAATGCCGCTTCCTCGAGCCAGGCACTTTTGGGCATCCCGGTTGCCATCAAGGATCTCATCAACGTGCGCGGACAGCCCTGCACATGCGGATCGAAGATTCTGAAAGGGTATGTAAGCCCCTACGACGCGACGGTGATAAAGAACCTGAAGGCGGCAGGTGCGGTGTGTGCGGGCCGCGTGAACATGGACGAGTTCGCCATGGGTTCCTCCACCGAGAACTCCGCCCTCGGACGCACGGTGAACCCCTACGACACATCGCGCGTCCCAGGCGGCAGCTCCGGCGGCAGCGCTGCGGCGGTCGGCGGCGACCTTGCAATCGCCGCCCTCGGCACGGACACGGGCGGCTCCATCCGCCAGCCCGCGAGCTTCTGCAACTGCGTGGGGCTCAAGCCGAGCTACGGACGCGTCTCGCGCTTCGGCGTGACCGCGTTCGCGAGTTCGCTCGACCAGGTGGGTCCCATGACGAAGAACGTCACGGACGCCGCGCTCCTCCTCCAGGGCCTCGCGGGACACGACGAGATGGACGGCACGACGCCAGACATTCCCGTGCCCGACTACGCGAAGGCGCTTGAGGGTGCGACTCTGAAGGGCGTGAAGCTCGGACTTCCGAAGGAGTACTTCATCGACGGACTCGATCCCGAGGTGAAGGCGATCACAGATGCCGCAGTGAAGACGTGCGCCGACGCGGGCGCGGAGATCGTGGACGTGAGCCTGCCGCACACCGAGTATGCGATGGCCGTCTACTACATCGTGGCCCCTGCCGAGGCGAGCGCGAACCTCGCGCGCTTCGACGGCGTACGCTACGGCCACCGCTCCGACAAGAGTGACAACGTGTTCAATCTCTACGCGCGTAGCCGCGCCGAGGGTTTCGGTCCCGAGGTGAAGCGTCGCATCATCATGGGCACATACGTGCTCTCAAGCGGCTACTACGACGCCTACTACGGCCGCGCCCTCAAGGTGCGCACGCTCATCCGCCGAGACTTCGAGGAGGTTTTCAAGAAGGTCGACGCGCTCATCGCGCCCGTCGCTCCCACGGCGGCGTTCAAGATCGGCGAGGTGCAGGACCCGCTCACGATGTATCTGAACGACCTCTTTACGATCCCCGGTTCGCTTGCTGGCAACTGCTCCGTCTCCATCCCCGCCGGCTTCACCGCCTCCGCGCACTTGCCCGTGGGCGTGCAGTTCATTGCGGATGCGTTCTGCGAGGACAAGCTCCTGCGCATCGGCAAGGCGTTCGAGGACATCGTTCCTCCCGTGCGCGGCTGAAGTAAGTAAATGAACAAGCCTGAAATACTGGCCCCAGCGGGGGACATGACTTGTCTGCAGGCCGCGCTCGACGCGGGGGCGGACGCCGTGTACCTCGGACTCGAAGCGTTCAACATGCGCGCCCGGGCGTCCGCAAACCTCACGCGTGACGAACTACCCGAGGCTTCGAGAAGGTGTCGGGAGCGCGGCGTAAAGCTCTACCTTGTCGTCAACACAATCGTGTTCGAGGACGAGCTTGCGGCGGTGGAGGAGATGATTGCCTTCGCGAAGCCATACGCCGATGCGTTCATTGTCTCGGACTGGGGCGTGATTGCGTTTTGCAAGAAACACGGCGCGGCGTTCCATGTCTCCACGCAGATGAGTTGCTCCAATTCGTCAGCAGCGGCTTTCCTCAAGTCGCAGGGCGCATCGCGCGTGGTGCTCGCCCGCGAATGCACGCTCGCCGAGGCGGCGCGGATTTCCGCCACGGCTGGCATCGAGATCGAGGCGTTCGTACACGGCGCTCAGTGCGTGGCGGAGAGCGGACGGTGCCTCCTCTCGCACGACGCCTACGGCTGTAGCGCAAACCGTGGCGAATGCCACCAGCCGTGTCGACGTAGGTTCCTCATCAAGGCAATCGATCGCTACACGGACAAGGACGGCAACCCGATCCACGACGCAGACGCGGAGTTCACGGTGGAGCCGCATACGGTCCTCTCCGCGAAGGATCTCTGCTCGCTACCGTTCGTGGACAAGCTGATGGCTGCTGGAATCGCAAGTTTCAAGATTGAGGGACGCGCACGCAACGCCAACTACGTGAAGACAGTGACCGAGGCGTACCGTGCAGCAGTGGACGCCGTGGCGGACGGCACGTTCACGCCGGAGCTTGCGGCACGGCTAGTGGAGAAGACGAAGACCGTGTTCCACCGCGAGTTCTCAACGGGACTCTACTTCGGGCGTCCGGGCGCGGACCAGTTTACGGACGCCGAGGATTCTGCGGCGAAGACGGTTAAGCGCCATGTGGGCGTTGTGATGGACTATTTCCTCAAGGCACAGATCGCGCAGGTGAAGATACAGGACCACGCCGTCCGCGTGGGCGATACGCTGCAAGTACATGGCCCGACGACGGGCGTGCAGGAGTTCACTGTCGCCTCGCTCCGCCGTGATAACGAGGTGCCAGAGGTCGCCGAGAAGGGCACATGGGTCACTTTTCCCGCGCCTCGCTGCCGCGTGGGTGACAAGGTGTTTTTCGTTGAAAGCGTTACACCCGCCAAAACATCCATCGGAAACGAACGTAAATGAAAATGACAGCCGGAATCAGGTCGTGCGCGCTCGCCCTCGTCGCGTTCGCCGTATGTGCAGCGCAGGGACAGTCGTATCAGCGGCCATCGCCGCTTGAAGAGTTTCGCGCGCGCATGATCGAGCTTCGCAACGGACTGCGCGTCGCACGAGGGCAATTCACAAAAAAGAAGGTCCCGAATCCGAAGACGCGATTTGAGGAGGTCAAGGACAAGCTTGTGGTGATCGTGTGCGGCGAGAAGGCTGGTTCCGGCTTCATCGTGCGCGACGGAGGGCGTCCCTACCTCTTCACCAACGCGCACGTAGTCAAGACTGGCGCGGTTATGGCGTACCGGCTTGACGGCACGCGCCTCGCGTTGGGGCCGCGTGACGACGCTATCGGACGCGACATGGTGCGTTTCGCTTTGGACGGTGCGATGCCGGCCTTTGACCTGGCAGGGGGAGTGCCGAACATTGGAGACCCGGTGGTGGTGCTTGGAAACAGTGACGGACGCGGCGTAGTGACTGAAATCCGTGGGAAGGTCATCGGCGTGGGACCGCGTGAAATCGAAGTCGACGCGGCGTTTGTCGTAGGCAACAGCGGGAGCCCGGTGCTGGACCGCAACGGGCGCGTGATCGGAATCGCCACGTACCTCCGCGACTGCCGCAATGACGATGACTGGTCGAAGACCAACACGCGTTTCAACGGCATCCGCCGCTTCGCGCTGCGTCTGCTAGGTACGCGCTGGTCGCGCAAGTGACATATTCCACATTCGGGGGGGCTAGTTCCAGCGGACGGGTACCAGATCGCTCTTGAGGTATAGCGGGTGTGAGGGGAATCCATCTTTGGTGAGCTTGAGGTAGTAAAGCGGGCGGTCCTTCAGGAGCGCGCGGATCTGGTTCTGTCGGTCGTTTAGTGCGGCGTGAGTGCCCCAGGCGCAGATTACCTTGTCCACCTTGGCGGTTTCGGCGAGAAGGTAGGCGTCGTTTTCGGGTCCGTTGGGGTCGGCAGCGCGTTCCATTTCCTTTGGGTCGGTGGCGCGGAAGGCGAAGGCGTTGAGCATCATGAACGAATTGTATCCCCAGGCGGCAGAAAAGCCGCGGATGCGGCGAAGGGTGGGGTCGAGCTGATTCTCGTCCGCCGTGGACGGGTTGAGTGCTATCCACGCGATTGTCTTCAGCTCGGGTGAAAACATGTCGGCCCAAGAATGGAGCAGCGTGTAGCGGTACACGCGGTCGGGAGAGAAAGCGCAGATGTTTCCTGTTTCGTCCATGGGCATAGTATACCAAAACGAAGGCATTCCGCTCACGAAAATCCTCCAGGCAGTCCCCACCCGCCGCGCATTTGCCATGTACTAAGTCTTAAAGTAAGCATTCTTGCCGAGATTCCTGCTCGTTTTCGGCAATTTCGTCAAATCTCTCAATTGACTTTCGGGGCAGAAAAGCTATACTTGTACCACTTTCATTAGGGTTACTATGCCCTGAAAAGGGAAGTGAGGTACAAAATGGCAATATCAAGTATAACGGCAAACTTCTACACTGACGACCCAAAGGCCGCCAATGCAATCGTGCGCGCTCTCTTCACGAATGTGAAGCACTCGCCTCGACCGCGTCGGACGGTTAGAGTAGTCGAATTCAAAACCGATGCGGAAAAGCGAGCGTTCATGAGAAAAGTTGTTCAGAGGGCCAGGGAATGTCACCACGCATAAGGTTATTGAAAATATCCGAACTGGAAGACACGGTCGGCAGAGAGGCACTTGCTGACACCTTGGCGCGTTTTTCTTGTCCATTAAACAAAGAGGTCGAATCATATTTGAAGGACGCTTCCAAGGCGGTGCAATCAAGCTGCATGCCCTCATCGGTTACATATTTGGCTTTTGATTCGAGAACCAATGATTTGCTTGGCTATTTTACGCTGATGATGAAAGCCTACTCTGTGAGGTCGGATGCTTTGAATTCGGCCAATAAGCGTCTCATCAGTAGATTTTCAGAAATCGATGCATCTGGGAATTTCACCGCAGCGGTTTATCTGATCGCTCAAATCGGGAAGAACTTCGCATTGCCAGAGGAAGATCAGGTTGAAGGCTCTGAACTTCTTATGGCCGCGATGGACGTGTTTTGCGAAACAAAGAGCGCCATCGGCGGGAAACTTGTAATGGTGGAGAGGGAAGTAGACCGTCCCAAGCTGCTTGAATTCTACAACGACAACGGCTTCAAATCGTGGACAACCCGACGCAACGCCAAGGACGGCATGGTTTACGATCAGATGTTTGCCGTTCTAGGCGGCAAGTAACAATCTCAAATCGTGGAAGCTGAAATGAAAGGACAAAGCCAAGATGGTAGGGTCACGCGTCCCGCGTGACCGATAAAACGATGAGGCGGGGAGAAATCCGCCGACGGTAATTTGCAATGCTGGGTACGTGTTAAACTAATTATGGCTAATGCCGTAAAGGAAGAGCTTAAGCTATTGAAGCGAGCTTTGGCCGATCGAGCTTGCCCGTCCAAAGCAAAGGCTATTGCTGCTGCCAAACGACTTGTACGTAATGGGTTGGTCGCACAGGCCATACCAGGTGCTATTCTTGTACAGAATGTTCCCCAGCCGGTACTCGATGTGTATCGAACATTTCTTGATGATGTAGGAGATAATACCTTTGTGTATAGTGAGGTTCAGATAAAGAAGGTCGTTCGTGCGTTGAAGGGAAATTCAAAGAAAGGTGGTAAGTAATGAAGTTGTCAAGGATTGTAACCATTGTTACGGCGTTGGCATGCGCGGTTTGTGGCTGTCAGAGCGGGTTGTATAAGATATCAACCTCCGAGGATGGAAAGGAACTCGATTCTAAGATGAATTACTCCGAGGTTTCATCGTTGAGCACGGAGACGGAATTTGATTTGAATCAGATGCCCGTGGAAATCGTTCATGGACGAGAAAACCGCATACCGGATGAGCCGGGCGTATCTGGAATGCTTTGGCTCTTTACGCTTGGCATATTCCCGATGGTCCAGACCGAGTATGTAACACAGGACATTACGGTCAAGACACCGATTGGCATCAAGTGTGGATATTGGCGCGTGGATGCAAAGAAATGGTGTGGATGGGTACCGCTGTTTATGGGGTATTCGAGTTCTGCGGACGAACGAGACGCTGATGCCAAGTTGCCGAATCCGAAGATGGAACGAAAAGCCAAAGATGTGCTTGTGGATTCTCTAGCACGTGAGTTTTCATACGATTCGTATGTGATTTTTGTACCTTGTGCGCCCAGAAAGGTTGTATTCCACTGGTCAGGACTGGCAAACAGATATGGAGGACTGGCAAAACAGGGGTAAGTAGGATTGTTTTCAAGCGAACGGCAAGATATGCAATGTTTGAGAAAGAAGACGGCGAGTTTTGGTCTGCCTATCTTCGGAAGTATGTTCCGGCCAAGAAAAAGCAGAAATCACTCACGGACACAATTGGCGATGTGTTGGATAGCGGCATATTTGACTATCAGGAAGGGTGGGATGACTTGCTCGAAGAGCGTTGCTACATTTACAAGTCGATGAAGTATGGTACGCGCGTTCTCTTCGGACAGAAATCTGGAACACTTGTCCTAGAAGAATACAAATAGGGAGAAACAATGAAAGGTGCCTCCGAGTAGCCGATGTAGCGACGCGGCGATGACGCCGCATGAGAATCATGCAGAACGGGTGTTGTGTGGTCGCTCGCCGAGGCTGCGCTATTTGCGTGATGTTACCGAGATCTACGCGGCAAAAACAGGCGGCGCGCGGAGAACCCGCGCGCCGCGTGCGATCCGCCGGATGGCGGAGGCAGCTTAGAACTCGAAACCCTTGCGGATGCAGGGCTTGACGAGGGCGTTCGCGTATGTGTTGTCGAATTGCTGCTTGCAGGAGCACCACTTCAGCATCTGGTTGGGCAGACGCTGCGCGATGCAGCCTACGAGGATGCCCTCCATCTGCGGGATGGAGTACTCGATGTCGGAGAAGCAGCGCGAGTGCGTCTGCGCGTAGACCGGGCCGTTGCCGTTGATGGCGTCGAGGAACTCGATGTAGTGTCCGGTGCCGAAGCCCTTCATTT
Organism: uncultured bacterium; assembly: GCA_902761035.1. Classification (GTDB taxonomy): domain Bacteria; phylum Verrucomicrobiota; class Kiritimatiellia; order RFP12; family UBA1067; genus RUG572. Next base: position 28,700 of record CACWIW010000026.1, read on the forward strand.
CCACAGACGCCTTACCGGCGGCAGCGGAGGAGCCGGCACGGAACGGAAGCACGCGCGCGACCTGCTTGGCGGCCTCGTGGGCGAACACGTCCTTGAACTCCTTATCGTCGTTGAGGGCGATCGCGCACTTCGCGCCGTAATCGTCCTGCATGAGCACCGCGCCCTTGGACCCGATGATGTAGCAGCCGGTGTTGGGCACCTTGCCCTCGTGCGTCGCGGCCCACTTGGGCATGAGCGCGGCGTCGGGCTTGATGTCGCCGTCATACCAGTAGAGCGTGACGGCCGGGAGCTTCACGCCGGGACGGGCGTTCGACTCGCGCTCCTTGTAGGTGAGCTTGACGACGGACTTGAGCGGGTAGGCGACGTCGTTCTCGGACTCGATCTTCGTGCAGATCGCGTCGGAGACGGCACCGAGCTCGAGGCCGCGGAAGGGCAGGTTCATCGTGTGGCAGGCCATGTCGCCGAAAGCGCCGCAGCCGAAGTCGAAGAAGCCGCGCCACGTGAAGGTGTGGTACACGTTCTTGCCGAGCTTCCAGGGGTCGTACACGTCGGCGTTCTTCGGGTACTTGTCGAGGAACGGGCGGTCGGCGGCCACGCCAAGCCACGCGTTCCAGTCGAGGCCCTTGCGGATCGGATCGCCGTTCGGATGGCTCTTGACCCACGCAGCCACGTTCTTGCCCTGCGGCCACACGGGGCGGTTCGTCCACACGTGGACTTCCTTCACATCGCCGAGGATGCCGCTCTGCAGCACTTCGGTGCAGCGGCGCATGGAGTCGACGGACGAGCCCTGGTTGCCCATCTGGGTGACGACGCCGTTTTCCTTGGCGGTTTTGTTGAAGTAGTCGAGTTCCCAGAGCGTGCGCACGAGGGGCTTCTGCACATAGACGTGGATGCCCATCTTCATCGCGCGGATCGCGACGGCGGCGTGCATGTGGTCCGGCGTCGAGATCGTCATCGCGTCGATCTGGAGCTTGGCCTGGTCGTCAAGGAGTTTGCGGTAGTCCGTGTAGAACGGGATCTTCGCGAGCTTCTCGGCGAGGCCCGGGATCTTCTTCGTGTCCTTCGCGTTGATGGCCTTCCCGCGCATGGAGGCGTCAGCGTCGCACCAGGCGACGAGCTCCGCGAGGCCGCTCTTGACCATGGGCATCCAGTCGGAGTAGCCCTTGCCCATCACGCCGACCGCCGCGAGGCGGATTTTGCCGCTGGGGACGCGTGCGGCCGCATGGCCGAATCCCGCGATGCCGAGCGCCGACAGTCCGGCGGCGCCTTTGAGAAACCCTCTTCTGCTTGTCTTTATCGACATTTTGTTTATCCTTATTGGTTGTGAGTGGCTAAGCCACGTAAACGGAACGTCAATAGCATATCATTTCAGCGGCTGTATGGCAAGCATGAGAATTTGCTTTCGAGGAACCCGTATTTCGTTCGTACACGGGCGGAGATTTTTGGTATACTTGTCGCCATGGGCACCTTGATTTCGCCAACAGTAAAAAGGCACGATGACAGAAAAGGTAAAACGGACGATGAAAGAATCAATCATTGCTGTAGTTGCACTTGCTGCGGTGAGCTTGGTGCTCGCGCAGGAACAGGCCTGCACGATAGCCGACTTCACGAAGCCGCACAAATGGGGCAACCCGCACCATGTCGTGGACGTGGTGTCATCCGTGAAGGGGCTTTCCTTTGCGATCAACGGCGAAGACCCGTGGTTCTTCGGCCCGACAGTCGAAATCCCCGCCGTTCCCGCCGAACCGCGGCGCATGACGTTCACAATGGAGTGCGCGCCGACGTCGCGCGCGAACAGCTGGCAGATCTTCTTCGCCCCGGCGAACAGGCCCTATTCGGAGAAGATGTCGTGTCGCCTGTACCCCGTGGGGGAGCCGCCCTACACGCGTTTCGCGACACGAGGGACCGTTCCGTTCAGCCTGAAAGGCCCCTGTCACTTCCGCCTCGACCCGCCGCCCGGCAGCAACGAGACGTTCACGGTGAAAAATCTCACGATGAAATGGCGCAAGCCGCTCTGGAGCTATGCGCCGCAGAAGGTTCCGCCGCTTGTGATCCCCGCATCGACGCCGCTCGTCCTCAAGGACAAGGGATGGGAGCTGCGCCACGACCCCGACCGCATCGGCGCGTTCAGGTTCATCGCGCGCGGCAAGACGGTGGAGAACTTGCCAGAGGAGCCTTTCGTCTACGTCGACAAGTCCGGCAAGGTGCGCACGCTCGACTGGGCGAATGTGAAGATGGCTGCCGTACTGGACGGCGGATCGCTTTCGACCGAGGCGCAGGCGATTGACGCTGATGGACGCAGATGGTGGATCCGTCGACACTTCATGACGGATAAGAAGAACGATGCCCTAGTCGTACTCACACGCATTGAGGCCGAGACGCCCAAAGACAGCGGCGAACCGGCGAAGGCGCTGCATGTGCCGGCGTTGACGCTTTTCGTCGACCGGGCCTCGAACGGACACAAGCACCAGGCGATGCTTGCGGGCGTGGAGTACCTTGACGACGAGCCGTCGTCCAACACGAAGGAAATCCGCACGAACGAGCACAACCGCCAGATACCGGCCGAATACCGTCTGAGCGCGCCGATGGCCGTGTTCACGAAGGACGGCAGCTGGTTTGCCGCGTTGTGGATGGAGATTGAAAAGATCAAGAAGAAAGGTGCGGGTCCGTCCCAGTGCGCGGCCGTGTTTGATACGCCCGACCGTCTGTTCAAGAGCGGCGGACACCTTCTTGCGTTCTGGGCTCCCGCCGTGGGACCGGCGCGCAGCGAGTCTGAACTTGACGTGTACGAACCCGTGCCCATCCATAAACTTGAACATTTGGCGCTGTTCAAGGCAGGTGAAGGGGAGAGCGTGGCCGACGCCATCGAAGCATGGCTTTCCGGCAAAACGCTTCTGAAGCCCGACAAGATCGACCAGACGGCCGCGCTTGAACAGCTCGCGCACGGCTGGCTCGATTCGGCCATTCGCGAAGGCGTGAAGTTCAAGCACGCAATTGGAGGAAGTTTCAAGTCGTCGCTCGTCGCGGACGCGCCCGTCCTCATGCAGCATCTTGCGTCCGCGCTTGACCGCGAGCCGAAAGGCGACAGGGAACTCGCCGCGCGTCTGCGTTCGGTTGCCGCCGAGGTCCTTGCCGCCGTGCCGAAGCGCGACGTGGGCTTTACGGGCGTCTCGCACGTGCGGCGTCCTGCGCCCGTGCTCGTTGCGGGTGACGTGTCGACATTCCTTGCGCGCAGGGACGCGGACCTCAAGAACGGCAACGTCACGCTTGCCAGCGGCAAGCGCATCTGGAGGCCGCAGCCCGGCAAGCCAGACTTCGGCGAGACGCTCGGCGCAGACCACTGCAACGGCTACACGGCGATGGCGCTTGACGGACTCCTCTCCGCGGCCACGTGGAGCGGCGACGAAACGGAGATCGCGAAGGCGCTCGTAATCGTCGACAAGGCGACCGCGCTCTACCACGGCACGGTGCCGCGTGGCGCGCAGCCGTGGGAGATGCCGCTTCACACGCCGGACATCATGGCCTCGGCGCACCTTGTGCGGATCTATACGCTCGCCTATCTCCTGAAACCCGATCCCGCCTATCTCTGCGAGGCGCGGCACTGGGCGTACGGCGGCCTTTCGATGGTGTACATCGTGCCGCCGCCGTTCGACTTCGGCGAAGGCGTGAAGCCGGTAGGTCTTTACGCGACATGCGCGGTGATGGGCGCGACGCGCTGGGTTGCACCGAACTGGATCGGGCGTCCCGTGCAGTGGTGCGGACTCGTCTATTCGGCCGCTCTATGGGATTTTGCACGGATCGAACCCGATGTCAAGGCGCGAAAGTTCTGGCGCAACATTGCTACTGGCATCACGGTCTCCGGCGCGCGGCAGAACCACACGGCGGCAGAGCCGCGCTTCGTGGGGCTGCTGCCCGACTCCTGGAACCTGGAACACCAGGCGCGCTACCCGATTCCGATCAATCCCGGCACGGTGCAGGAGAACTTCGCCGAATACGTGCAGATGCCGTTCTATTCGGTGCGCGCGGTTGTGCGTCCGGGAAGTGGCGCGCCGGCGCTCGTGCACGCGGCGGGAGACGTGGAGGTGCTTGCACCCGAGAAGGGGACGCTGCGCTGCCGCGTGACGGCGTGGCCGCAGACGCCTTCCAAGGTTGTGGTGACGCGCATTGCAAAACCGCACAATGCCCTATTCAACGGTATCCCCGCTAAGTTTGAATACATCTCCGAGCGTCACGCCATAGTGGTTGAACTCCCCGCAAGTGCGCGCGGAGTCCTGGAGTTTGTCCACTGAATTACCACAATGAAAAGGAAAGGGTTATAAATGCCACAATTGTTTATAAATAACAAATGGTTTGCAATTGCATTCTGTGCAGTTCTCTGTGCGCAGGGTGCAGAGATGCCCGTACTGCAGTTCCGGATCGAGGGACGCCATACTGAAAGCGACGAGGCGTGGGCAAAGACGTTCGGGATGTTCAGGCAATGCCCCGAGCTCTGCGACGAGATCTGGTTCGGCACGGGATTCAGCATGCCGACGCTGGAGAAGCACCGCGAATATGCGGCGAGGATTGGAAGGGCGTCGAAGGACGTCGCCTCGCTCGGATGGACGGCGTCCCTCATGTTCCAGGCCACGATCGGACACGGCGGGCCGTTCTGCGAGGGCTACGACTACTCGGGCCGGAACTGGACGGGCTGGACCGGCTCCACGGGCGTGGAGGACAAGTACTGCAGCTGTCCGCGCGATCCACGCTTCCTCGCGTACATGCGCGCGGTGGCGCGCATCTACGCCGCCAACCACCCGGCGAGCGTCTGGATCGACGATGACCTCCGCATCGACAACCACGACCCCGCCACGCATGGCTCGCTCGACGGCTGCTGGTGCAAGACGTGCATTGCTGACTTCAACGCCGAAACCGGCGGCACGTGGACGCGCGAGACGCTTGCGGCTGCGGCGAGGAAGAACGCGCGTCTGCGCGTCGCCTACGAGGAGTTCGCGATCCGCTCCGTCGCCGCCATCGCCAGGGCCATCGCCGAGGAGTTCCACGCAGTCTCGCCGGAGACGATGCTTGCGATCCAGCATGGAATGATGGCGACGCGGACGATCAACGCAATCGTGGATGCTCTCTGCGACGTCGGCGGCGCGCCGGTCGGATACCGTCCCGGGGCTGGCGCGTACTACGACGTCAACCCCAACGAACAGATTCTGAAGAGCCTCTCCGCCACGCGGTGTCGCCGCGACTTCAAGCGTCCCGAGCGAATCTCCCTGTGGACAAGCGAAATCGCCTGTTTCCCGCGGACCTACGGGTCGAAGTCCGCGCAGACCATCATCATGGAGGGATTCACGGGGCTCGTGTTCGGACTCGACGCGGCGAGCGCGCTTGTGGTCAACTACGGCAAGGAGAGCGAGGAAGTGTATCTTCGCACACGCCTGAAGCCGATGGCGGATGCCGCGCCCGTGTTCCGGGCCTACGCGAAGTCGTGCGCGGGGACAGTCCCCGCCGGATTTGCAAGCGACGTGCATGTCAACAGGCTTTACGCATTCGCGCAGTGCGGCGTTCCCGTGCTGTTCGGTCCTGGAAAGGCGTTGGGCACGCTTTCCAAGGACGAGATCGCGTTTGACCGCTGTCGGACATCATCCGCCGAAGTGCAGAAGCTTCGCGACGCGCTTGATGCGCGCGCGGGCGGAACGCCCGCCGTTTTGGAATCGCCGTTCGTCGGGCTGATGATGCCGCGCGTCGCGGCGGATGGTTCGCTCCGCAACGTCGCGCTTCTTGGCCTTCGCCTCGATGAGCAGGGGCCTGTTCGGCTCCGCCTGCGCGGCGTACCGGAGAATGCGACCCACGCCGTGTGGCGCGAAATCCGGCGCGAACCGGTCGTGTTTTCAATCCATCGCGAGGGCGGTATCTGCCGCGTCGAGGTCCCGTCCATCGGCGTCTGGAACGGCGGCTTCCTGGAGTTTCAGAGACGCAAGTAAGGAGAAAAACATGAAAGCAGATTCAACGTCAGACATTGGGCGCCGTGCGTTTATTGAACGTGCGGCGTGGGCTGTGACCGCAGCCGCCATGGGCGGCGCGGCTAAGGCCGCGCCCGCTCCGGGCGAGGCGTCGCTTGTCGGATTCGTCGCACCGAAGCTGGAGAAGATCCGCGTGGGCGTGATCGGAATCGGCGGACGCGGCAGCGGGGCCGTGCGCCGTCTTTGCAAGGTGCCGGGGCTAGAGATCACGGCCGTGTGCGACCTCATCGAGGATCGCGCGAAGAAGGGCCAGGATATGGTGAAGAAGGCGGGCTTCCGCGAACCTAAGGCGTTCACCGGTCCCGAGGGCTACAAGCGGCTGTGCGAGTCGGGGCTTGTCGATGCCGTACACATCAACACCAACTGGACCTCTCACGCGGAGATTGCTCTCTATTCGCTGAAGTGCGCAAACCACACGTTTGTGGAGGTGCCGGGCGTGCGTTCTATCGATGAGGCGTGGGCCGTCGTCGAGACGGCGGAGAAGAACCGCTGCCACTGCATGATGCTCTCCAACTGTTGCTACGACGAGGACGCGATGACGCTCATCAACGCCGCCCATGCTGGCATCCTTGGCGAGTTGATGCACGGCGAGAGCTGTTATCTGCATGAGACGCGCGACAGGCAGGGGCAGGCGTTCCTGAGCAGGGAGAAGATTTTCTCGTCGCTCGCCGCGCTCATCGACCATACGGGCATGTGCTACTGCGTCCATCCGCTCGCGCCTATTTCGCTTGCGATGAACATCAACCGGGGCGACAGGCTCGACTACCTCGTGTCCGTGGGCTCCAAGGGCTTCGCGTGGCAGGAGTTTGCCCGCAGGAAGTTCGGCCCCGACGCGCCGGTTTCGAAGATCTCGTTCGAGGCCAACGACTTCAACACCACGACGATCTCGACGGTGAACGGCAAGACGATTGTGCTGCGGCAATGCAACAACTGTCCGATGCCGTACACCCGGTACTATTCCATCTACGGATTCAACGGGACGATTGCCACGCAGTCGCGCGGTCTGCAGCCCACTATGCGCGTGGCGATCGAGAAGACGCTCGGCGGCGGCGTGAAGAGCTTCCTCGAGGGCAAGGAGCTTGACGCGTTCAAGGAGAAGTACCGTTCCGCGCTGTGGAAGAGGACGGGTGACACGGCCAAGAAGGTCGGCGGGCACGGCGGCATGGACTACCTGATGGACCTGCGCTGGTCGCACTGCATCCGGAACGGACTTCCGCTCGATATGAGCGTCTACGACTTCGCGACGTGGAGTTCCATCTTCGAGCTCAGCGAGAGGAGCGTCCGTAACCGTTCGCAGGCTCAGGACATCCCCGACTTCACGCGCGGCGCGTGGAAGAACACCCCGCCCGACAAGGCGATGGATATAATACGTGCTGCCGTGACATTGAAGGTGCGCCAGTAATGCAATCGCTTAAAGAACTGTATCGGATAGGGCGCGGACCGAGTTCCAGCCACACTATGGGCCCGGCGTTCGTTGCTGCGGCATTCCTCGAGGCCACGAAGGGGCTGGACGCCGTCAGGTATGAAGTCGAACTTTGGGATTCGCTTGCCGCGACTGGTCGCGGACACTTCACCGACCGCGCAGTGAAGGACATCCTTGGCGCGAAGCGGACGAAGATTGTCTGGAAGCCGGACTTCCACGACGAGTTCCACCCGAACGGTATGCGCTTCACTGCCTTTGACACCCGTGGGGTGAAGGTGGCTGAGCGCGTGGCGTATTCAATCGGCGGAGGGGCGATTGCGGAGAAGGGGCGAGCGGCGCAATCGAAGCCCGTTTACAGGTTCAAGAACATGACGGAGATCGTCAAGGCGGCAACGCGGGCGGGGATGCCGCTCTGGCAGATTGTCGAAGACGCCGAGGGTCCGGAGATATGGAGCTTCCTCAAGCGCGTGCTTTTGACGATGATGTCCGCTATAGACAGAGGGCTTGCGGCGGACGGAGTACTTCCGGGCGGGCTGCGCCTGCCACGAAAGGCGCGGGCGATCTACATCAAGGCGAAGATGCAGTCCGAGGCCATGCGCCGCACTGGGCTCCTCGTCGCATACGCGCACGCCGTGAGCGAGGAGAACGCTTCGCTGGGTGAGATAGTGACGGCGCCGACGTGCGGGTCGTGCGGTGTCCTGCCGTCCGTCATCAGGTATCTGGGCGACTCGCTTGGAAGCTCCGAGATCGAACGTTTGCACGCGCTCGCCGTCGCGGGCCTGGTCGGGAACGTCGTCAAGCGCAACGGCTCCATATCGGGTGCAGAGGTCGGATGTCAGGGAGAGGTCGGCGTCGCGTGCGCGATGGCGAGCGCGGCTGCGGCGTATCTCATGGGCGGGAGCCCCCGTCAGTGCGAGTGCGCGGCGGAGATTGGGCTTGAGCACTTCCTCGGCCTTACGTGCGATCCCGTGAAGGGGCTCGTGCAGATACCGTGCATAGAACGGAACGCGCTTGCGGCGACGCGCGCCGTCGTGGCCGGTGAGATGAGCGTCCTTTCCGATGGCGCACATGTCGTCTCGTTCGATACGGTGGTTAAGACGATGCTTGAGACGGGACACGACCTGCCGCGCCTCTACCGCGAGACGTCCGTCGGCGGGCTGTCGCGCTTCGTGAGGCGTTGAATGAATGAAAAATGAAGAATGAAAGGATGAAAACGATGAAGATTGCAAAAACTTGCTGTTGTGCTCTTGCTGTCGCCCTCTGCGCGACGGCGTTGGCGAGTGCCAAGATGCCGATCATCGGCTGGGGTTCGTGGGACGAGAAGGGCGCTTCGGCGGAGCGCTACGCGGAGGCGAGGGATGCGGGCTTCACGCATCTCACGCAGTGGTGTACGTCGCCGGCCGAGGCCAAGCGCCTTCTCGGCGAGGCCGAAAAGGCCGGAATCAAGCTTATCATCGGCCTGGGGCACGACGTAAAGCGCATGACGGACGCCGCCAAGTACTTCACCGCCGCCGCCAAGGACTCTCCCGCGCTGGAATACTACTACATCACCGACGAGCCGCACATCAGGCAGGCCGAGGCCATTCGCGACTGCGTGAAGCTCTACGAGGAACTGGACCCCGCCCACCCGTGCTATGTCAACCTCTTCGGCGCGCTGTGCGACCGCTGGACGCGCAACGACGTGGCGCGCCAGATGAAGCACACGGGCTGCGCCACGCACGGCGAGTACATCCGCCGTCTCTACGACGTGGTGCCGCTGAAGATGATCAGCTTCGACGTGTACCCCGTCCTCTCCTTCAAGCCGCTTGAGGTCGGCGACTTCCGTCTGCACGGACAACGCGTGTTCCTGAAGGAGCGCTGGTACGAGACGCTTGAGGCGACGAGCGCGCTCGCCCGCGAGCGGGACATCCCGATGTTCGCCTTCGCCCTCGTCGCCGCGCACCGGCACTATCCGGCGCAGGACTATCCCGTGCCGACGCGCGCGCACCTGCGCCTCCAGCAGTACTCCAATCTCGCCTATGGCGCGCAGGCGCTCCAGTACTTCAAGTACGCGATGATGAAGGAGTACCACGGCTACAACAACGCGCCCATCCTCGTCGGCGGACGCCGCAGCCCCGTGTTCGACCTCGTGCGCGAGATGAACGCGGAAATCCAGGCCCGCGCGTACGTGTTCCTCGGCGCGAAGGTGCAGGGCGTGTGGCACAC
>CACWIW010000027.1 GCA_902761035.1 uncultured bacterium
GAGCTGCCGCGCATCGGCTGGCGTTTCGTCCTCCCGCTCGACTTCGCGCAGGTGGAGTGGTTCGGACGCGGTCCGTTCGAGAACTACCGCGACCGCAAGAGCGGCGCGTTCAGGGGCCTCTGGACGACCGACCTCACGAAGTTCGTGATGCCGTACGCGCGTCCCGAGGACGCCAACAACTTTGAGGAAACCGACGCCGTTACGCTCTCGGGCGCGAAGGGTGCAATCGGCTTCGCGACGCTTGGCGCGCCGTTCGCGTTCACCGCGATTCCGTATTCTCCGACGGAGATCATCGCGGCCTCGCACCCGCCGGAGCTGCCGCCGATCACCAAGGTCGAGTTTGGCATTTTCGCGGAGACGCGCGGACTCGGCGGCGCGAGCTGCGGGCCGGGACCGCTCCGGCGCGACATCATCGACACGTCGAAGAACTACCGCCTCGACTTCGCAATCGTGCCGTATCGCGTGACGACCGCGCTCTTGGACGTGCCGTTCGAGTTTCCGCCCGCGTCCGCGAACAGCTTCGCGCAGTTCAAGCGTTACAAGTCGGCGGGTGCGTCGTCCGACGAGGCCAGCGAGCGCGAGGGCGCGAACAACGCGTTCGACGGCGACATCTCGACCATCTGGCACACGCAGTGGAAGAAGCGCAACCCCAGACGCTCGCGCTCAAAGGCGTCATCGCCGTTCCGCGTCAGGACATGGACCACGGACGCGTCCGCCGCTACCGCCTCGAGCTGAGCGACGACGCGAAGACCTGGCGCACGGTCGCGGAAGGGGAGCTTGCAAACACGGACGACCTCACGGAAATCACGTTCAAGCAGAAGGAGTCCGCACGGTACATCCGCTTCAACGCGCTTTCGCCGTGGGACAAGTCGCAGCCGTGGGCCTCCATGGCCGAACTCCAGCCGATGATTTCGGAGAAGTAAGGAGGCCGGACAATGCAGCACTTCGCGAAACTGGCAACTCTGGCAATCGCGTCGGTCGGGGTCGCGTATGGCGACGCGATCCCGTTTTCAGCGATTCGTCTGCGCAAGCCCCACACCGACAGAGAAGAGGTATGGAACGGACTGCGCGAGCAGTTCGCGAAGTACCGTGCCGGCGTCGACGAGGTGTGGTTCTCGACGGGCATCAGTTTCCCCAAAATGGAGGAACACCGCGCCGCCGCCCAACGGCTCGCGAAGGCGGCGGACGACCTGCGCAAGATCGGCATTCGGCCGTCGCTTCAGATACAGGCGACGATTGGACACGGCGATGCTTTCCTTCGCTATGCGGACAACTCTGGCATGACGTGGCAGGGATTCACGTCTGCGAACGGGTCTGTGGCGAAGGGGTGCAACTGTTTCCGCGCGCCGGGATTCCTTGCGTACATGAAGGAGATGGCCACGCTCTATGCCGCCGCGATGCGTCCTTATTCTGCGTGGATCGACGACGACATCCGCATCGTCAACCACGGAGGCCCTGGCTGGGGCTGCCACTGCGAATACTGTTTGGGGAAGTTCGCCGAGAAGGAGGGCAAGAAGCGCACGCGCAAACAGCTGGTCGAGGAAATGAAGACAGACGCCGCGCTCGCCGCCCGCTGGCGCGCGTTCGCGTTTGAGGGCGAGGCCGAGCTGGTGCGCGTGATCGCCGAGGCGGTCCACGCGGCGTCCCCTGAAACGCGGATGTGCCAGCAGCAACCGGGGCGCTGTTTCCCCGAACACCGCCTTCTCTACGAGGCGCACCATGCGGCAACGGGCTTGCCCGTGGGAATGCGTCCCGGCGCGGGCGCGTACTTCGACAGCGACGCGCGCGCGCAGATCGGAAAGGCGTATACGTTGGCACTCCAGATCGACACGATCGGCCCCTTGCCGTTCATCGACAGAATCTGTCCGGAGATTGAGTCATGTCCGCGCTCCTTCGCCTGCCGCACGGGACAGGGCGTGCTCCTAGAGGCGCTGGAGTCGCTTGCTCAGGGCATGAACTCCATCTCCGCGCTCGTGATGGACGCCGGATTCGAGACGCCGGAATGGTACGGAGACGAGATTCTTGCGCCGCTCGCGCGCAACGCGGCGATGATGAAGCGCTACGTGGCGCTGAACGAAGGCGCGGTGCGGTGCGGTTATGGTTTTACGGACGATCCCCCCGTCCAGCTTCTGAGCGGCTCCCTGCCCCTCAAGCCGCTTATTCCCGGTGCGCATTCGGACCTCGCGCGCATCGTCACCACGACTGCGGCGAAGGAGGCCGTTGAAGCGGGCAAGGAGGCCGTGGCGCAGCTTCTCGCTGAAGACTTGCTGATTGACGGCGCGGCGGCGGAAACGCTCTTCAAGGCCGGATACGGCGCGGAAATCGGACTTGCGGGCCTTGCATCCGCCAACGGGAATCTGCGCGAGCGGTTCTTGTCCGTACCCGTGAACAAAGGTTTCAAGGCGCGCGAAACGCCGGTGTCGGGCCAGACGTTCTTCCTGAAGCCCGCGCCGGGAGCCGTGGCCCTTTCCGAATATTACAGCGACGCGAACAACGCGCCGTTGAACCTGCCGGGATATGCGGCGGTGATGTTCGAGACGAAGGAGGGGCGCCGCCGCGTGGTGTTTGGGACACATGCGTTCACGGCGGGGCTCTCGAAGGCATCCGGCGACCGGGTGGTGCAGCTTCACCGCCTGGCGGACTGGGCGTCGCACGGGATGTCGCCGGTTCTCCTGGAGACGCCCACGCGCTCCTTTGTTCAGCCCCGCGTGCGGAAGGATGGTTCTCTCGCGTCCGTGGTGTATATAAACACGTCGATTGGCCGCACGCCGTCCGTGCGGATGCGTCTGCGCGGCGTTCCTGCGGATGCGACGAAGGCGGTGTGGTCGATGTTTGATGCGGAAGACGTTGTGCTTGACGTCACGCGCGAGGGTGCCGATGCCCTCGTGACCTTACCACCAGTACCAGCCTGGACGGGCGGCTACCTCTTTCCTGTCGTCGCCCGTTAGCCCGCCGTTCACGCCTTTATTGCTTTCGCTGCTGGGAGATTAGGAGTCTCGGAGTTAAGGAGAATATTACAAATTCTCTCTCCAAGCCTCCTAAACTCCAAAACTCCCAATAGCGAAAGCAAATAAGAGAAGCCACAAGGAAGTTAAGGGCAAGTGATCACTCAAAAACAACTTGAACACTTCATCAAGTATTGTTCACAAATCTTCATTGCCACCATTGTTCACAAATAACAAATAGCAATTTGTATTGGTGACAATGATGGCATTTGTGAACAATTGAGATTTGTGAACAATCGCAATCGTGCTGACAATCGTGCGTTATTGTTTTGCGACACTTTAACGGACGGGCAGATTGCGGTCGGCGAGGAACTTCTTCAGTTCCGGAATCCCGATGACATGGAAGTGGAACACCGACGCGGCGAGAAGCACGTCGGCGCCCGCCTCGGCGGCCTCGGCAAAGTGCTCCATCGTCCCTGCGCCGCCAGATGCGACGACGGATGCGTCCGTGATCGCGCGGATCTTGCGGATAAGCGGGAGGTCGTAGCCCGTGCGCACGCCGTCTGTCGACTTGGAGGTAGGGAGGATGCAGGCGACGCCGAAGTCGTTGACCTGCTTTGCCCACTCGATCGCGTCCTTTCCGGTCGCGGTGCGTCCGCCGTCGATGAACACCTCGTAACCTGACGGCATTGCCGCGTTCTGAGCGACGTCGATGGCCACAGTCACGCGCTCCGGACCGAACGCGTGCACCATCTCCCCGATCATCTCCGGACGACGGAACACGGCGGACGACGTGGAAACTTTGTTCGCGCCGGCCTTGAGGACCTCTTCGGCGGCCGAAGTGGAAGAGATGCCGCCGCCCATGGTGAACGGCACCGTGACCGCGTCGGCGACCTTGCGAACGACCTCCAGAAGGGTCTTGCGTCCCTCTACGGTGGCCGTGATGTCGAGCATTGCGAGCTCGTCGGCGCCTGCGGCGCAGTACGCGCGGCAGCATTCAACCGGGTCGCCGGCGTCCTTGATGTTTACGAAATTGACGCCCTTGACGACGCGTCCATTGATCATGTCGAGACAGGGCATGATTGTAAGTTTGCGATCCATGTAAATCCTTTCTTTTTCTCCGTTGGGCGAAAGTATACCAAAATAACTTCAGTGCGGCAATGCCCGCCAACAATCAACAATCCCGTTTGGAGGACTGTTTGAAGTCAGTGCCATGCTCGTCCTACCGTTGCCGAAACGCGAACTGCGCTGCGAAATCACCGGGAACTTGTACGGACTCCGCACGATTCAGATGCCGGAAGACGAGCTTGACCTTTAAAGGTGGACATCGTGGCCTCACCTTTCTCGGAGATGCCACGTGCGGCAAAGACGGTACCGACCGTGAGGAAGAGTATCTTCGCGTCCAGCCACAGCGAGCGATTGTCGACGTACCACACGTCGTGCGCAAAGCGGGATTCCCATTCTAGGGCGTTGCGTCCGTGAATCTGTGCCCAGCCCGTGATGCCAGGGCGCACCTCGTGTCGGCGCATCTGTTCGGGCGTGTAACGCGATAGGTAACGCATGGGAAGGGGACGCGGCCCCACGAGCGACATATTGCCCACGAGGACGAGGAACAGCTCTGGCAGCTCGTCAAGCGAACTCGCGCGCAGGAAGCGTCCGAAGCGTCCGAGGCGTTCAGCGTCCGAACCTTTACCCATTCGCATTGAGCGGAACTTCACTATGCGGAAGGGGCGTCCGTGAAGTCCCGCGCGTGTTTGCATGAAGAACACAGGGCGTCCCTCGACGAGCAGCACCGCAAGCGCAGTGAGCGCGAAGAGGGGCAGCCAGAGCGGCGCGGCCAGCAGCACGAGGAGGATGTCACAGACACGCTTCAATACGCGCAAGGTCCTTTCGGGTGAGTCCGGCGCCGGACGGCAGGCAGAGCCCGCAGTTGAAGAAATCCTCCACGATGGTACCGCCGTAGACGCGGCAATTTCGGAAGGTGGGCTGGAGATGAAGCGGCTTCCACACTGGGCGCGATTCGATGTTTGCGGCGGCAAGGCGTGCGGCCACGGCGTCGCGTACGGCTGGCGTGGGGAAGAGAAATACGCTCAGCCAGTGTGTCGACTCCTCAGGCGCGGCGCACGGGAAGGGGACGGCACCAAGCTTGGGACGCGCCGCGAATGCCTTTTCGTAAAACTCGAATATGCGGCGCTTACGCCGGATGATGGTGGGCAGACGGTCGAGCTGCGCGCAACCGAGTGCGCCGAGGAGGTTGCTCATGCGGTAGTTGAAGCCAATCTCGCGGTGTTCATACCATTGTACGGGCTCACGTGCCTGTTGGGCGCGCCATCGGGCGCGGCAGACAATTTCCGGATCGCGTGAGAGTACCGCGCCGCCTCCAGAGGTGGTGATGATCTTGTTGCCGTTGAACGAGTAGACGGCGGCGAGGCCGGCGTGTCCGGCGGGGCGACCCTTGGATGTGGCCCCCACGGATTCCGCCGCGTCGACGATGAGTGGCACGTCATACTCGGCGCAAAGCGCCTCGAGGGCGTCGTAGTCGCAGCACTGCCCGTAGAGGTCTGCGGCGATAACGCACTTGGGTTTGCGCTTGTCGCGTAAGGCGCGCTGTAGGAGCGGGAGGGAGATTAGGCCGGTCGCGGGGTCGGAATCTACGAATACGGGCGTGGCTCCGCGGTGGACAGCGGGGCCGATGGTGGCGACGAAGGTGAGCGAGGAGGTGACCACGCTGTCGCCGGAACTTACTCCCAGTTCGGCCATGAGGAGGTCGAGTGCAGCGGTTCCTGAGGCGACGGCGGCGGCGTGCTGTCTGGAAAGAGCACCTAGGCGTCGGTCGAACTCGTCGACCATCGGCCCGCACGGCGCGACGTAGCCGCTCGCGAACGCGCGGCGTAGGGCCGCTCGTTCTGGTTCACCAGTCCAAGGCGGTGAAAGGAAAATACGTGGCGTTTTGCCGGAAATACGTTTCGTCATGGCGCATATAGTATACAAGATTTTCGCAGGGGGATGGGTAGAATTTGACTAGAAAATTCCGTAAGGCTTTATCCAGAAGCTCCAGCATGGAATTATGCGACTTAGGTCGGCAAAATTTTCATATTAAGTTTCTGCGGAATTGGCGGTATTGGCGGACTTGACATCGCGCCAGGCGAAGTATATACTAAGAACCATGCATTTAGGAAAGTTAGGGCATGACTGTAACAACTTTGGATTTGCGCTATAGAACGCACGAATTGCTCGCCTCGCTTGCGCGGGGCGAGCAGGTGATCATTACATGCAGAGGGCAAAAGGCGGGAGTTCTTTCGCCTTACAAGGAGGAGGTTGATGCGCCAGCCAGCGGACTGCGAGTCTGTGACCATACCTATTTTGGCTCGGCGGTGCAGGCGACGCAGAGCGTGGAGGATGTGTTGGACTCTTTGCGTAGGAGGCGGTTCGATGATCTTTGACACGGACGTTTTCATCTTGATCCAACGAGGTTTCAAGCGTGCGGCGGCTCAACCACTTTGTACCTCAAACGTGAAGCATTTTCGTTCCATTCCGCTCTTTGAAATTGAAAGGTTCGTGCCGTGATGTCTGTAGAGGCCATTCCAACAAGATCGAAGAAGAGCGTTCAGACTGAGTAGATGATGGACTCAATGGAAAGTATGTTCGAGTGTAACCTGCCGCCGTATTTGGCGCACGACCTCGATGCCTGGAAGAAGGGCGTCGAGGAGCATTCGCATCTTCTTGACTGCCTGTGGGGAGAACTCTACGGTTCCATCAACATTGCCGAGATCAACGACGGCGCGATTACGCACGAGCAGGCGCAGTATCTTCGCGACAAGTATCTATGGGGGAAGGACGTATGACCGAGGTGATTGACTTTACTCAGTGCGAACGCCTGCCCGGACGCGCCTACAACGGCGCGAACGGCAAGAAGATTGCCGTACGCTATGACGACGGCGTGTGGCTGCTGAAGTTCCCACCATCCGCCGCTGATAGGCCGACGGCCCTCTCGTACACCAACAGCTGCCTGAGCGAACATCTCGCCAGTACCATCGCCAACATGATCGGGCTCAAGTCGCAAGAGACGCGGCTTGGTACCTTCACGAACGGCAAGACGAAGGTCGTCTGTGCCTGCCGGGACTTCACGGCGGACGGCAAGTTACTCTATGACTTCTGCTCCATCAAGAACACGGTGATCGACTCGGAAACCAACGGAACGGGAACGGAGTTGGATGACGTACTTGAGACGATTGAGTTGCAGGCCTTCGTCGACCCGGTGATGCTTAAGGAGCATTTCTGGGATATGTTCATCGTCGATGCCTTCCTTGGAAACTTCGACCGCCACAACGGGAATTGGGGATTCCTCGTCGATCCTGCTACGCGAAAGGCGGAGATATCCCCCGCATTCGACTTCGGTAGCTGCCTTCTTCCGCAGGCCGACGACGACATCATGCGCCGTGTCATCGAGAACAAGGCGGAACGCGATGCGCGAATCTATACCTTTCCCGCCTCGGCGTTGAAGGAGAACGGCAAGAAGATCGGCTATGTTGACTTCATTGCCGCCAATCGCGAGGGTTTTCTCGCTCCCTCGCTTTCGCGAATCGTGCCGCGTATTGACCTCGACGCAATATGCGCCTTCATCGACGACACGCCTCTCCTTACCGATCTACAGCGCAGATTCTACAAGACGTATCTTGAATCGCGATACGAGGCGCTGTTTAGGGTTAAATGACAAGTGCGCCTGATTTTGCTATAATGGGAACCGTGCAGAAGGCATAAAAGTATGAAAAAAGCGCTGATAACAGGAATAACTGGCCAGGACGGTTCGTATCTGGCAGAATTGCTGCTTGAAAAGGGATACGAGGTCCACGGCATCATCCGCCGCAGCTCCACGTTCAACACGCAGCGAATCGACCATCTCTACCAGGATCCGCACGTGAACGGTGTGCGGCTGTTCCTGCACTATGGGGACATGGCGGACAGTTCAAACCTCATGCGTATCGTCCATGAGATCGCCCCTGACGAGGTGTACAACCTCGCGGCGCAGAGCCACGTGCGCGTGTCGTTCGACTCGCCCGAGTTCACGGGCGACGTGGACGCGCTCGGCACGATGCGCCTTCTGGAGGCAATCCGCCTCACGGGCGTGAAGACGCGCTTTTACCAGGCCTCGACATCCGAACTCTACGGCAAGGTGCAGGAGATTCCCCAGCGGGAGACGACGCCGTTCTACCCGCGCTCGCCGTACGGCGTGGCGAAGCTCTACTCGTTCTGGGCCGTGAAGAACTATCGCGAGGCATACGGCCTCCATGCCTCCAACGGTATTCTCTTCAACCACGAGTCGCCGCGTCGCGGCGAGACGTTCGTGACGCGCAAGATCACGCGTGCGGTCAGCCGCATCAAGATGGGTTTGCAGTCGGAGCTTTTCATGGGCAACGTGAACGCCCGGCGCGACTGGGGGTTTGCCGGCGACTACGTGGAGGGCATGTGGCGGATGCTCCAGCAGGACTCCCCCGACGACTACGTGCTCGCCACGGGCGAAATGCATTCGGTGAAGGAGTTCCTCGCCGAGGCATTCGGCTACGTGGGGCTTGACTGGGAGAAGTACGTGAAGCATGACAGCCGCTATGAACGCCCCAGCGAGGTGGATCAGCTGCTCGGCGATCCCACGAAAGCCCGGACGGTGCTCGGATGGACGCCGAAGGTCACGTTCAAGGAGCTTGTGAAGATGATGGTGGATGCCGACCTCAAACTGGCAGAGAAGGAGCTGAAGCTGAAATGAATGCATCTGACAAAATCTACGTGGCCGGACACCGGGGCATGGTGGGGAGCACCGTGTGCCGCGCGCTCGCCAAGCAGGGCTATACGAACGTCGTGACGCGCACGCACAAAGAGCTGGACTTGCTCGATCCGGCGGCAGTGCGGGCCTTTTACGAAGCGGAAAAGCCCGATGTCGCCGTGATTGCGGCGGCGCGCGTGGGAGGCATCGGCGCGAACTCCGCCGCGAACGCGCTCTTCCTCTACGAAAACGAGATGATCGCGCTCAACACCGTCTGGGGCGCGTACAAGGCGGGCGTGAAGCGTCTGTTGTTCCTCGGTTCCACCTGTATCTACCCGCGCATGGCCCCGCAGCCGATTCCCGAAAATGCGCTTCTCACTGGCGCGCTGGAGAAGACCAACGAAGGGTATGCCCTCGCGAAGATCTCCGGATTGAAGCTCTGCGAATTCCTGCGGCGCGACTGCGGCGTCACCTACCATTCGCTCATGCCGACTAACCTGTATGGTACGGGAGACAATTACGACGTTGTCGGCGGACACGTTCTGCCCACGATGATCCGCAAGTTCGAGACGGCGCGCGTAAACGGCGACGCCACGGTGCCGCTGTGGGGAACGGGCGCACCTCTTCGTGAGTTCCTGCACGTGGACGATCTGGCGGCGGCGTGTCTGTTTGTGCTGAACATGGAGAATCCTCCGGATCTGGTCAATGTGGGTTCTGGCCGAGAAATCTCCATCAGAGAGCTTGCGGAACTCGTGAAGCGCACATCTGGCTGTGAAGCGGCAATCACATGGGATTCGTCCAAGCCGGACGGCACGCCGCGCAAGCTGTGCGACACTTCGCTCATCCGTTCGCTTGGCTGGGCGCCTGCGATCGACCTAGAGGACGGACTTCAGCGCACGATTGCCGAGTACCGTGCCGCCGTGGCAGACGGCAGCGCGCGCCTGTGAGGGTTTCAGTGGGAAGCGGCATCCCGACATTCAGATACGAATCGGTGTTCGCGCTGGCGTCGCTCCAGTTTTGCGGGCATATCGACGAATATCTCATTGCGAACACGCGGCGGCTGTGTCTGATGTACGTTCTGCCGCGCTTCGGGGCACAGAAGCAGATCATCAGGCGATACGAGGAAGGCAAACTGGTGGAAGAGCGCGCCCTGCGGTCGTCGCAGAACATCTTCCTCTACTACTGGCTTTGGTTCTGGCACAATACAACCGAGATACTCAAGTTCGCGAAGGGCTCTAAGGGCAAGACCCTTGTCGTTGGCGGACACCCCGTGTGCTTCTTCGGCATGGCCCTGATGAAGATGCTTCGCAGGTTGTCGTATCTGTATTGGATTGGCGACTATTTCCCGAACAAGAGCCTCGTGATTAGGGCGTTCGAATGGTTGAAGCGCTTCTACCACAATCGCATACCATTCACCTACTACCTCTCGGACGCCATCAACCGCAAGATGAATCGTGGGAAGGTGCGTGATGAACCGGGACACAAGACGCTGATGTGGGGAATGCGCCGGTTCAGGATGCCGGGCTGTGAGACGGCAATGGCGACTTCAAAGCAGCTTCTGTTCGTGGGACTTGTAAGGGACGGACAGGGAATCGAGAACGTACTCGATTTTCTTGCGAGTCACCACGACTATTCACTCGCCCTCGTCGGCGTTGCGGCGAATGGATACGAAAAGACGGTGGAGAAGATGATCGCCGAAAGAAAACTTTCCGAGCGGGTCTATTTCCCGAACCGGTTCCATTCGCAGGAGGAACTGCTTGAAATTGCCGGCAAGTCGCTCGCGGGGCTGGCGCTGTATTCGCTCGGAGAGGAGAACTTTACGCACTACGCGGACCCAGGGAAGGTGAAGGCGTATATCGAGATGAATCTCCCAGTCGTGATGACTCGTATTTCCGAGGTTGTGCCGTTTATCGAGAAGTTCCGTGCCGGTGTGGTCGTGGATGGTATGGAGGGCGTGGGCGAGGCCGTGCGAAAGATCGCGGAAGACTATCCGATCTACGGCGAAGGCGTTCGCCGGTTCAACGAGCATTTTGAATATACGCGTCTCTATGCCGAGGCGTTCAGGCCTGTGGAGGGCTTATGGCCGAACTGAAAGAGACACCGGTCACAATCATCGTCAGCGGAAGGAATTCCTCCTCGACGCTGCGCAGTTGCCTCGAAAGCCTTGCGGGACAGGACTACCCGATCGGCGAGATCCTTTGCTTCGACAACCGCTCGACCGATGATTCGCGTGAAATCGCGGGCGAGATGGCGGCTTCTTCAAAAGTGCCCATCCGCGTGATCGACGGCGGCGAGGGCGGCACGCTTTCAAGCGCGTACAACAAAGGCGCGCAGATGGCAACGTGCGACATCATCGTGCTGTGTCATTCGGACTGCATGATACCTTCTTCAGGCGAACTGCGGAAATTGATTACGCCGCTCGTTTCGGATACGTCGGCGTCGGCAGCCTATCCGATCCAGCTTATGCCGCGGGAGGTTTGGCGCAAGTTCCCGTTCTGGCAGAAGTTTCTGTTCGCGAGCGCGGTGGAACGGGTGGGGCACATGCGGTGCGCGATGTTCGACGCCGTGTGGCGCGATCTCTATTTGAAGGCCGGCGGGTTCAACGAGAAGCGTTTTACCTCCACGTGTGGTTACGGCGGCGAGGACAACGACGCCCAGGTGCGTTTCTCGAAGTACGGGAAGCAGCTTTTCACGGAGGCGAGGGTCGTCCATCTTCATTCGTTTTCACCGGGTTTCGGATTCCGCTCTTATCTTGGCACGCGATCCCTGCTTGCGCGAACATACGGCAAGCAGCTGCGGTGGCAGCGAGGATTGGTGGAATTCTCGAATCTGTACTTTTTTATACGGCCATTCCTTGCGGTGCTTCCGTTCGTGGCTTGTATTCCGTTTGCTTTTGGTCTCTGCCGTTGGGGTCTTGCCGCAGTAGGCACCGCCGTTGGCCTTCAGCTGTTGTTTTCGCTTTTTGTCAGCCGCAAGATGTACCGCTACCGTGAAACGCTGCTTGACCAGCGGATTTTGCTGGTGCTGCCCGCAACATGGTTCATGATCTACTACGAGACATTCTGGTTCTTTCAGGGCATGTTCACCCCATACGCCGATGAGGAAGACCGGCCTTCATAAAATTGAAAAGGCAGCATTTTCAGAGTGACCTACTCATTCAAAATCGTGCTATTCAAATCTGAACGAGTTTGGTATAATGTGCCCCATGCAAAACCCATTCAGGTATGGAGCGAAGGTTACAGGCGGGTCGTTTTACGACCGCCGCGAGATAAAGGCGTCGATTATCAACGTGATCGACGGATGCAACAATGCCGTCCTTTACGGTCCGCGCCGCTATGGGAAGTCGTCCCTTGTCGCGGAGATCATCGAGGAACTGTCGGGCAAGGGCGTGGTCTGTGTGTATATGAATATGATGGACATCGCCTCCCTAGGCGATTTTATCGTCGAATATTCAAAGGCCGTTGCGGCGAAGACGGCCCCCGTTACATCCATACTCAAGCACTTAGTGGGGCTTTTCAGCCGAGTCCGTCCCGTGCTGGGCGTCGGTGATGACGGCAAGCCGGAACTGTCGCTGTCGTTTGCCGCATCGAAGCCAGGCGCAGCGGAGCTTCGCGAAGCTCTTGAACTGCCAGAGAAACTGCGTCCGAAGGGGTGTCGGATGCTGATCGTCATTGATGAGTTCCAGGAGGTTGCGGAGCTTGGACTTGGCGCAAACTTCGAGCGCGTCATGCGCAGCGTGATCGAGAACCACGCCGAGATCAGTTACGTATTCCTTGGATCAAAGACGCATCTTCTGAAGCGCATGTTCGCCAAGCCCTCAAGGCCCTTTTACCGCAGCGCCCAGTTATTCTCGCTTGGACTGCCGCCTTCGGACGAAAGCAGGGAATTCCTCATAGAGCGCTTCAAGTCGGTTGAGATGAAACTCTCCGATGTCGTGGCCAGGAAGATGACGGAACTTTCCGGAAATGTGCCGTACTACCTTCAGGAACTGGGGTCGTGGGTGTTCCGCAATGTCAGCGAGCGGGGCGGAAAAGAGGTGCGAGAGGCGGATGTGGATGCAGGCTATTCGCAGATGGCCGAGGCCGAACGCGATCTTTTTGAAAGTTTTTTCCGGCAGATGCCGGAGTCGCAGCGGCTTGTGGCGCGCGCGCTCGCCACCGAGCCGACGGGCGTGTTCACGGCGGACTATCGTCTGCGCCACTTCCTCCCGATGCTTTCCACGGTTTCCACTGCCGTTCGTCGTCTTGTCGCGGATTCCCAGATAGATTCCGTGGACGGGGTATACCGACTCATCGACCCGCTTTTCGCAAACCACCTCCGCAGGGCGGGCAAGGCTTCGCCATTGACTACCGCACATAATATGTGATACACTTACTCCGTGAAAGTGAACATAGTATGGCTAACTTAACGTTGTCAATAGATGCGCAATTGCTGAAAGATGCGCGAGCCGTAGCTTTCGAAAGGGAGACTACCATCACCGAGTTGATACGTGAATATCTCAGCGGGCTTGCCAAGGGACCTGCCGTCAAGCGGCGGATTCAGGCGCGGGAGTTGATTAAGGGTATGGAGCGCAACGCTAGGCATTTTGGAGGGATAACATGGAAAAGGGAAGATCTGTATGAGCGACGTTGAAAGCCCCCGTGTGTTTATTGACACGAATGTTATCGTTTACACGTACGGCGAAGACGCCCCTGTCAAATATGACGATGAATGACAAAGCACTAGAATGGCTTTTGCCGCAGCTGCCAGCGTTGAAGGGGCGAGACTACCAAAAGGGACCCCTCGCACAACGTGTTACGCTTCTGACCAACTGGTTATGGATGGACGAGCGCTTCGACACTCGGCTTGACGGACTGCTGGCGGCGATTCTCATGACATGGAAGCATTGTGGCAAGCTGCCCGTGACGCTCATTGTGAACCGTGTGACCGATCAACTTGGCAAGTTGGCCGAGGAATGGGGGATTAGACTGGTCTTGAAGCCTGAATTCAAGGGCGGCGGTGGAAACAGCAAAGACTTGAACCGAAATACAATCCTGCACCTTGCGGACTGGTTCGACACGGATTATGTGCTAACGTTTCAGGATCATGCGTTTCCATTACGCTCAGGATTGGAAGAGTTTCTTGATAAATGGGATTACATTGGCGCGCCATGGCCGTTTGATGCTGACGATTGGATTACCCGGTTGCTACTGCCGCGCCGAGGCCATGTCGGCAATGGCGCTTTCACCCTTCGTTCCAGAAACCTTTGCGAGAGAGTCGCCCATTACTATCAGCGCCATTTTCGTTTCTTCCCGCATTGCTATCTCTTCAATGACGACTACTTCATCGGTAAGACGTTGCCGTCATGGGAAAGGTCATATCGCAGAGAGGTACAAATCGCCCCGCCTGAGATTGCTGCACGGTTCGCGCTTGAGAACAATAGGAAACTTCAAGATGAGATAGGTCTTTTGCCGTTTGGATTTCATGGGCCAGACGCATTCTCGTATCTGCTTGAGAAACGATATTTGGCAGGGGAGGATTTGAAATGAACCCCATTATTGCTATAAACTACTATTTTACCGAGGATGATCTGGGAAATCGCATTTTTTCGCCCGAATCGAAGAGCATGTTGTCGCCTTACATGAGAGCGTTTCGTTCTTACATGGCAGAGCGTAACGTGGATGTCGTGACGCTTGATACGGTTGATTATAACGATCCGAATGTTAAAGCAGTTCTCTATTTCGAGTATAATTGGCGGATGCTGTCGTCCACGCGCGATCCGTTCCTGAAGAAGATTCCGTATGAAAAGCGTGCTCTCGTGCTGCTGGAGCCAGCCATTGTCAATCCCACGATGTATTACACGAATCTGTTGCGAAGAAGGTTCAAGACGGTATTCACGTGGGATTTGCGGTTACAGAAGAAGTACAAGAACTGTGTGCCGATTAGGGTGCCGACAGGTGCGGATCCTACGGTTTATCGCGTAAATCCATTTGCA
Source organism: uncultured bacterium (assembly GCA_902761035.1). Lineage (GTDB taxonomy): Bacteria > Verrucomicrobiota > Kiritimatiellia > RFP12 > UBA1067 > RUG572. Next base: position 14,678 of record CACWIW010000027.1, read on the forward strand.
GGGATTTCTTTTGCCGACAAGAAGCTTGTCGTTGCGGTGAGCCGCAACCGCTGGCATTACATGCCGCAGGCAACGTTCGGTCTCAGGCGAAAGATCTACCGCTATCTCCAAAAACATGCGCCTGATGATTTCGACCTCTATGGACTGGACTGGGAAAGACCTTGCAGCAAGTGGGAAAGGCTCCTTGGCCGGAACTATCTGAAATGTTGGCGCGGCGAGATACCGGGCGGTTGGGATGCGAAGGTTAGAAAAATTGCCAACTACCGGTTCAGTATCTGTTTTGAGAACAGCGTCTGGAATCCCGGCTACATCAGTGAGAAGATTTTCGACTGCTTTTGCGCGAGGTCTGTCCCCGTGTACCTTGGGTCTAAAGGGAACGAAATGCTCCTGCCGCGTGGAACGTACATCGACTACCGTGATTTCAATTCGCCTCGCAAGTTGCTCGAACATCTTAAAGGCATCGGCGAGACTGACTACAACAGGTACATTGAACGCATAGACGCATTCCTTGGATCGGATGAGCCAGGAAAGTTCGCGACAACGGAAATGTATCGTATCATCTATGAAAGGCTTATGGGAGGGCGTACATGATCTTGACCATTTCCATTCCTACATACAACAGGGCGCAAGAACTTGAAGCCTTGCTCGAAGAGATTCTTTTGCAGGTGCGAGAGGTGCCTGCTGGAACGATTGATGTTCTTGTGTCGGATAACGCCTCAACAGATGGAACAAGAGAGATGGTTGGTTCCATGGCCGCAAAGTTTGCGAAATGTTCCGTGGTACTGAAGTATATTTGTAACGAGACAAACATCGGCTTCTCGCGTAATGTCATAAACGCGGTAGGAAACGCAGATGGCGAGTATGCCCTCATCATGGGCGACGATGACAGCCTTGAGCCGCACACGCTTCCTTTTCTGCTTGAAACATTCAAACGGCATCGCGATGGCGATTTGTTTTTCCTTAACTCGATCGAATACACGTCCGATCTTTCGCGCCGAGTGTCGCCGGTTACGACGGAAGATGTCGATGACGAACTCGTTTACGGCGACGGCGTGGAATACATCTATTCCAAACGAGGCTATCCGTCGGCGCTTGTGTCTGGATATATCGTGCGGAAGTCCGCATGGCTGACCGGTACGCCTGACGACTTCGCCTATTCGATAAGCGTACACATGCTTACGGCAGGTCGGCTTTTGCTGAGACATTCGATGGCGGTTGAACTGACGCGTCCTTGCATAAAGTACCGAGGTGGACAGCAGAATACCACATGGTCGCGTGATGAACTGTATCCGTTCAGGTTTTATCTTGATTCTTTGATGGCGGCAAAAATCATGGACGCCGAGGCAGATCGCCGTGCGTTGAAAATCTTGAAGAGGCTATCACTGCGCACGATAGCGTTTTATCTCTTGCGGCAGAAAGTCGTGGGGCATCCGTTCGCCAAGAAACTGTTCGCCGACTATTATCGTCGGGCTTTGGGGCGCCCAAGCCCCTATTCCATGGCAATAGCCCTTATACGGATGATGCCGGCGTTTGTCGCAAGGATGCTTTTCGGTGTCTGGGTCAAGAATATCAATGAGAGAACCGGATTTCAATGGAAAGGAACAAAAAATGAAAATCAATGAAACGGCACTGTCAGGCGTGTTCATCCTCGAGCAATCTGTGTTCAAGGATCCGCGTGGCGCGTTTGTGAAGATATTCCAGGAGTCGTTCTTCAAGGAACGGGGACTGGAGTGCGACTTCAAGGAAAACTACTATACGCGCTCGAAGGAGGATGTGATACGCGGCATGCATTTTCAGACGCCTCCGTACGACCATGCAAAACTGGTGACGGTCATACATGGGACAATACTCGACGTCATCCTTGACTTGCGTAAGGGGTCGCCTACGTTCGGACAATACGAAACATTCGAGCTTTCGCGTGAGAACAGGAAGTCGATATACATACCTCGCGGCTTTGCACATGGGTTCACCGTGCTGGGCGAATCTGCGATAGCCTACTACATGGTGACTTCCGAATACAATTCCGAACACGACTGTGGAATACGCTACGACTCTTTTGGCTTCGATTGGCCGGTGGTAAATCCAATTGTCTCCGACAGAGACAAGGCGTTTCCTGCATTCTCCGAATTCAAATCGCCGTTCTGACCATGAAGGTTATTCTGACTGGCACCACGGGTTTCCTTGGGTCCGCTCTTTTGCGCAGATTCCATGAACTCGGAATGGAAACAATTGCCGTGGGACGTACTCCCGTCAATCAGTGTATATCGGATATTCTGGCGCCAAATGCCCCCATTGACGGATGCATTCATCTGGCAACGTATTATTTGCCTTCCCATGCTGAGGAGCAGATACCTGATCTGATTGATGCCAATGTCACGTTCGGGACACGAATGCTTGAGGCTTCGGTGAAACTAGGATGCAAGTGGTTTGTTAATGCCGCTTCATTCTGGCAGCATGCCTCAGATGGGATTCCCGTGAACCTTTATTCGGCAATGAAAGAGGCCTTTCAGGGAATCGCTGCCTATTACAATGCGGCATACGGTCTTAAGGTTGCTAATCTTGAATTGACAGATACATACGGGGAGGGCGATACACGGAAAAAGTTGGTGAACCTGTGGTGTCGTGCGCTTTCCGAGCAGACGCCGCTACCAATGTCAAAGGGATTGCAGGAGATAGAACTCGTCCATCGTGATGATATAGTGGATGCCTTTCTTACGCTTGCGCGGATGCTGGATACCGGCGATGAAAAGGTGAAAGGATGCGGCGAGACCTATTTTCTGCCAGTGGAAAAGATGACATTAAGGGAGACGGCTTCTGTGTTCGAAGAAGCGACGGGTGGAAAGTTGCCGATTCTGTGGGGCGTAAGGCCGGAACGAGCACGAGAAATCATGAAAATCGCGCATAGAGGCAGTCCTCTCCCCAGATGGAAGCAGACAATCAACCTGGCAGCTGGCTTTACCAGTTTGTACGAGTGGTTCAAGGTGAAAAATGACACATGATTGACCTTCTCATGCTTATTGACGTACGCGGGCTAATTTTGGTATAATTTCGCCGCAAGGAGACACAAGGATGGCTGCAATCAAGATTAGACCGATATCTGACTTGCGTAATGACTACGCAAGCGTTGAGGCGGATGTCAAGAATGGGCCGGTTTTTCTCACGAAGAACGGGTACGGAACGCTCGTCACGATGACGATCGAGGAGTACGAACGTCTATCTGATCCGCTGGAGCGTCTGCTTGACGAGACGGACGAGTATTGCCGCAGCCATCCTGAACGCGAGGATGGCGAGGCCATGTTCAAGAGAATAAGGGACAGGCGCCATGCACTCAGGAACGTTTCGGCTTGAGTCCACGCCGCTCTTTGGCATGGAGCTTGAACAGGCCATCAACTACATCGAAACGCAACATGCCAATCCTGTAGCCGCTGACAAACTCCAGACAGATGTCGAATCAGCCGTACGCGAGAGGCTTTTTGCGCCCACTTCTTTTGAGCCGGTCGCATCCCGTGTTGACCGCGAAAATCCGTATTACCGCATCTACGTTGGGAACTATATCGTGTTCTACTGTGTCATCGGCAATGTCATGGAGCTTCGCCGATTCATCTACAAGGGCCGCAACTGGAGAATACTGATATAAACGGTGTACTTGCGTGTTACGGATTGAGCATGTCAGTTTTTGCGTAGTCCCAAATCTTGATGTCGTCGATGAGGAACGGCGATTTCGTGTTGTGTCTGGGAGAAAGTGCAGGATCGCACGTAATTCCAAGGACGTGCGCTTTTGTAGAAGGCGTAATGATAATGGTGTCATATTGCGTGCCGATAGTCAATTTGCCATCGACAAGCAAGGCGGTCTTCGGCGAACCAGGCAAGCCTGAAATCCCATTTATATCCCAAAGTATCGCATAGTGATGCCAATCGCGCCAATCTCCCACAGGGAACAGTTCCTCGTAACGAAGAGGGCGCATTCCATTAATGCTGGCCTTGCCACCGTACCATGTGCGCAACGCAAAACCGGAATTACCTCCTCCGTCATTTGACACGATGTCAACATTGAAAACAAAATCACGATTATCTGCACGTGTTATGACGAGAAGTCTGGGATCTCCTTCTGTTCCGACACTAGAGGACTGTTTGAGGATTTTCGCCCAGAACTCTATGCATCCCGAATCTTTAAGGAATCCCTGCGGAAACTCAAATGCAGCATGGTTGGTATACGGCATTGTCAGTAGCGCCTTGCCGATCTTGCCATCTTCAAACGTGCCGGACACGAAGGTTCCAGCGGGGCCGACGGCGGGTGAGGTGATGGACTTCTCGTCATCGAACGTACAGTGGAATATCAGACCTCCCGTCGCCCCGCCTTTGGCCGCCGCCGCGCACGCAGAAAGGGACAGTGTGCGGAAATTCGCGCTAGGAATCTTGAGGTTGCCGAGCATCGAGCGCACGGCGAAGGAGTCGTTAGCGATCTTCATAGTAAAGCGGTCGCCGTTGGACAGCTCGACCTTCGCTTCGCCGTTGGTCGATGTAAAGTTGACGGACTTTACAAGGGAAGGGGAAAGAACGAGGCTTTTTTCAAAAAGCGTCGTGCCTGTTATGTTTTTTGTGAGGAAGTCGCCCCTGACCGAAGATCCGTCTTTGAGCGTTGCTGTTATGTTGACGGTACCCCTTGCGCCAGCGGATACCACGAAGGTGCAGAAACAAGCGAGAACGGTGACGATAATTCTCTTCATAAATTCTCCTTTGATTGTTTGGCAACAGTGTAGCACATCCATACACACAAGGCAAGGCGTTATTTACGCTTATCCCGACTTTTTCCCGACTTTTCGGGATGAGTTATCCTGAAATCGCGTCATACCTTCTTCGCGGGCCACCACGCGGAATGCGCCCTCCTCGCAAGGGGACGGATGTCCCTGTCTATGGACAAGTTCCTATGTGGAGGGATTGCTTTTAACCTGTGGACAGGATGCGTCTAGTCTGTGGACAGGAGGCGTCTAGTGCGTGGACAGGAGGCGTCTAGTGCGTGGACAGGCATTACAAATGACGCCATTTCTATGTATGTTTGGCGTCATTTCATGTTAAAATGGGCGCATTTCTATAGTGTTTTGGCGTCATTTCTCACCAATGGCCACGGTACATGGTGCATTTGTTCATGCAAGAAGGCGGAGCTGGACGTGTAAGAAAACCAGTTTGTACACGGATGAGAAATGCCGCCCTTTTTCATGCGGCGCGGTGGTGGAGCGGGGCAGTGGCTTAACTTCTGCCGCTATGGCCTCACGGGAGACACATTAAAAATCGGGGTAAGCGTGATTATTGTTTAGTTATTTTTGAGCAGCGGCGATTCACCCATTTGGTGAAAAAAGTAGAAGACTAACCTGAATAATTCACAATACGCCCCAATTATAATACGTTTTGCGATCTTTGCGTTCTTTACGGCTAAAACCCCACTTTCCAACTGCCGAATTTAGGATGAGTGTGTCAAAATGACACACTCAACTGAAAGTCCAATCGCGCGCGTTGCTTTCGCTGTTGGGAGTTTCGAAGTTTGAAATTGGAGAAGCCATCACGCAATAGCCGTCACGTAAAAAACGTGATGAGTTTGATTAGCACGGGCGTGGTTTCCCTTTTAAGGCCATTGCGATTAGGCAGCCGAGGACCTTGATCGCGTTGAAGCCCGTCATCCACCAGAGCATCGTGTCGAGAGATGTAATGTTGTGAGCGGTGAGGAAATCTGTCCATGATGTGGGGATGATGCCGGTGAAATAGCCGTGGCCGGTTATGAGGAGTAGAAGTACCGGATAGATGGCGTCGAGCGGAACCATCCACATCATAAACCTGAAGCGGTTGGCGGAAATCTCCGCAGTCACGTAGAGGCCGATCAGCGCGCCGAGGGTACTGACACCGATTTGCCACGGAATCGCCCATCCATACGCCATGTACTTCTCGCCGTGCGGAAGCAGGGAGAGAATCGTGCTGCCGAAGAAGAAGAACGGGAGTGCGACGAGAACGCTAAAGCCAATCGTTGCGGCGGCGGCCTTTAGGATCAACGGACGCGTATCCTGGCCCTTCGCCGCGAGTGCGGCCGTGAAGGGGAAGATCGTGAATACGAGCGTGTTGAAGAGAAAGCTCGAGATGTCCGAAAAGCGCGTGGTCATATAGTAGCCAGCTGAATCAAGGTCGGGAAGCCGCTGACGCAGGACGGTTGATTCAATGAAGATACAGACGCTGCTGGCTACGCCGCTTATGAGGAATATTAACAGAAGCTTTGAGAATTTCCTGATGACTTCGCGGTTCCAGTAGGGTTCGGCCGGAACGGAGAGTTCCTTTCTCAGGCTGAACACCGACGCGACGATGTTGAACGCGGGCGACGCGCCCTGTCCCACGAAGTACCCCGCAAGTGGGCGGAACGGCATCGCGACGAGCATCGTCAGAAGACGGAGCGGTGCGCCGAGGAGGTTCATCACCGCGTTCGCCTTGAACTTCTTGAGAGCCTGGATCGTGTTCGTGAAGACCGGAGCAACCGCCGTGATGAACGACGTCGCGATGATGATCAGTCCAAGCGACCCTTCCACGATGCGGATGCGTTCAAGGAACATGGGCAGCGTAAAGCGCGCGACAATGATTGCGAGGAACAGGAACACGCTCGCCGAGATGAACACCGTGCGCATCAACGTCTTGAGCTTGCCGAATTCTTTACCAATGGATAGCCGCGATACTTCGTTGCGGAAGGTATTTGCGAATACGGCGACGGGAAGGGCGAGCAGCCCCGCAAAATTTCCGAGCGGCGTGACCGCGCCGAGTTCGGAGGGATCGACGTACTTGGGGACGAGCCAGAGACCGACGAAGGCGTTGAGGAGGTCTGCTACGCGGCACGCGCAGAAAAGCATCAGCGAGTACCACCAGAAGTCGCCCAGACGCGCGTGAAGTTTGTCAAGAAGGGCTTTCATCGGGTCACGGGTGGATCCAGGCGAGGTCGTCCTCGAGGGCCTGGCGGCGGTCGGCGGCGAGGCGTTCCCAGACATCGGGCGTTAGCTCGATGCCGGCGGCCTTGAACTGCGCGATGAGGTTGCGGCGGCGCCATTCGCCGACGTCTTTCTTGCGCATCTCGTAGTCGGGACGGAGGCGCAGCGCCTCGTCGACGGTGTAGAGGTGGAGCTTGCCGTCCTTCATGCCCGGCACCATTTCGCCCGTGTCGCGGTAGGCCTCCACCGCGTCCCACGACGCCTCGTCGAAGGCGTCCTGCGCGTTTCTGGCGTCCTCGGGCCAGTCCTTCCGGTCGAGGGTCATATTCCAAGGTCCTTTCTCATGGCATCGGCAAGTTTGCGGTCGATGGGGGTCTCCTCGCCATTACGCCGGTAGATGAGGCGCTGCGTGGTGGGGACGGCGTCGAAGACGAGCAGGGTGTCCGCAAGCGCGGCGTACTCCTTTACATTCGCGCGCGAGCGCGCGTAACGCCGCATGACGTCGTCCGTCGGCACGTCGTGTCCGCCGGCGAGTACGCGGTGTCCGATGCGGAGCGGCAGCGCGGCCGGTTCCGGCATCCAGAGGTAGTAGATCGCAATCTGGTATCCGGCGGCCTTCGCCTCCGAGAGCAGCCGGAGGTGTCTGCGGCCGGAGAGCGTGGTCTCGAACGCGAAGGAGGCGCGTTCGGAGATGAGCTGCGCGATCCGCTCCAGCGTGAGCTTCCCGGCCTTGATCGCGGAGAGGCGGATGTCCGTGGGCGACATCCCCTGCGCCATCAGGTCGGGATTGACGTACTCGACGGAGCCCGCGAAGTCCGGCAGGTACCTAAGTGCGAACGTGGACTTCCCAGAACCGTTCGGCCCCGCGACGACATGGCACACAGGCCTATGGACTTTGGGCTTCATTCGTTGTCAGGAAATAGACGTAGCCGTTCTTGCAGACTACGCCAGAGGACTGTCGAGTTCGGCGAGAACGTCGAGAAGCGTGTCCATGTCGGCGTCGGTGCCCACGGAAATGCGCAGGCGGTCTCCCGTGCGCGGGCCCGGGAAGTAGCGCACGAAGATGTTGCGTTGGCGAAGTTTCTCGAATATCTCGGCGGCGGGGCGGTGCGCGGGTTTCGCGAAGAGGAAGTTCGCCTGCGAGGGCGGCACGTCCCAGCCGCGCGCGCGGAGCGTGTCGGCGGTGGCGTCACGCGTCTTCTGCACCTTTGCGGCGTTGCGGCGCATCCACGGGAGGTCGGCGAGCGCAGCGAGTGCGACGGCCTGTGCGATGGCATCCACGTTGTAGGAGTCCTTGACCTTGTATAGCGCCTCGATGAGGTCTTCGGGGCCCACGCAGTATCCGAGGCGGAGGCCGGCGAGCGAGAACGACTTCGAAAGTGTGCGCATCACGACGACGTTCGCGTTATCCGCGGCGGCAGCGAGCGGCATGCACGTGTCGTCCGCGAAGTCGGCGTATGCTTCGTCTACGAGCACAACTCCTAAGAAGCTCTTCGCGAAGGCGGACACCTGTTCGCGCGGGTAGCGGACAGATGTGGGGGCGTTGGGGTTTGTGAGGAGGAAGAGCGCCACTGGCGCGTCGCCGGCGCGCGTGACGGGCGGTGCCCATGTGAAGTCGGGCGCGAGGGGCGAGGGCGCGAAGGGGACGTTGCGGATTGCTGCAAGCGTCTTGTAGAGGGAGTAACTCGGATCGAACGAACCGATCGCCTCGTCGTCGTCCACGAACGCGCGGGCGGCGAGGGTGAGCACCTCGTCCGAGCCGTTGCCCACGAACACGCGCGCGGGCACGGTACCGTCGCGTTCCGCGATCTTCTCGCGGAGTTCAGTGAACACGGGGTCGGGGTAGCGGCGCAGGCGGTCGAGGTCGAAGGACGCGAGGACCTTCTCCACGAGCGGCGAGGGCGGGTAGGGGTTTTCGTTGGTGTTGAGCTTGATGACGCTGCGGTCTTTCGGCTGTTCACCGGGGGTGTAGGGCGTAAGCGCCCGGACGGACTTTGCGATTCTCATTTTTTTGCAGGCTCTTTGTCTTTCGCGCCGGACTGGATCAGCACGGCGCTCGTGTGGCAGGCGCGGCGCGCGAGCAGGAAGAAAAGGTATTTTTCGTCCGCGTAGTGGCTAGTGAGATTGACGACCTCGCTGACGCCTTCGCTCGCCATTTCCGCGCGGAGCACCTCCATGTTGTTTGGCAGGTTCACGGTGTTGCGGAACAGCTTACACCTGTAGCTGTTGGGATGGTCCGGGCTGCCGCTCGCGACGGGGATGAAGTTGAACAGCAGCCATACGGAGTTCTCAATCTCGACGGCGGCGACGGGAGTGGTGCTACCGTCCACCTTGACGTTCCCGAACTCCTTCGACTTCAGAACGGTCGTGCAGCCGCTCGCGAGAAGGGTGACTGCGGCTACCAGAGGTATTAGCCGTTTCATCGTTTTGAGCCTCCGTCGGGGATTTTGTTCAGCAGTTCGCGCATCTCCTCCTTGAGCGCGTCCATGTCCTCGCGTCCGGCCGCGCGTGCGTCCGTGGGCGGGCGCTTCCTGCGTACGAGCGAGCAGGAGTACTGCAGCTCGCGGTAGGACACGACGTATGGGAGTGGCAATGACACGCCTCCTACGCCGATGGACATGAGCACCTCCGCGTTGTTGAATATCTGAAGATCCCGCACGTCGCATCCGCGGGCGTCTGCGTAGTCCGTGAGGCGGCGCTGGATGACGTTCTCGTCCACGTCGTTGCGGAAGAACCGCCACGGCAGGCTCCGATCCACGTGCGCATTGCCGCATACTATCGGCCAGCGGTTGAAGAAGTACCAGCCGAAGTTGGACACAACCACGTGCTCGGAGGCCTGTCCGCTATCGCCATGCAGTCTAATAGACTGGCTGGATTCGTTGCCCAGCGGCGTCGTTTCAAGGCTGAAGCAGCCCGCCGTCAGGAGCAGTCCGCCAGCCACCAAAAACTGGAATAGATTTTTCACGGCGGAAATTATACCAAATCGGCTTGACTTCTGTGACTGAAAAATAATAAAATGTACGCACTTCAATGAGCAAACTAGTTGACAAAATTTCGCGTCTCGTGTTCATCGTGCTGTTCATCGGCATAGTCGCTGCCGGTGTAGTCGCGTCATACCCGCGTTACACGCGGATGAAAGGACTGGCACGGGAGAAGGCGCGCTTCCTCCAGATGGTCGAGGACAAGAAGGCCGAAATCGCCGAGCTGAAGGAACAGCAGCGACGCTTTTCCACCGACAGGGGATTCGTCGAGAAGCTGGCGCGCCGCAACCGCCGCGTCTACCCCGGCGAGCTGGTGTTCATCTTCGACGACTAGCTGGTGTACACGTCTATGCGCCGCTTTCTGTGCTTTCTCTGCGGACTCGCCGCGATGCCTTTTGCCTGGGCACTCGCTCGCGTGTTCGTCGATGCGTTTCGCCTCATGCCAGTGTCGGGCGACACGCTCTTTCCGCCGGGCGCGCTTGCCATGGCGGCCGGGTTCCTGCTATTCTTCGTCCTGTGGATATTCCGGATTGCCCCCATGCGGCTTTACGTTCTGGGACACGAACTCACCCATGCGCTCTTTGGACTCTGCTTCGGCGCAGTCCCCAAGAACCTTAAGGTCGGGCTGAAGGGCGGGTCGGTTGAACTTACGAAGACCAACGTGCTGATCACGCTCTCGCCATATTTCTTCCCGTTCTGGACGGCCGTGGTGGGACTCGTGGCTCTCATCGTACGCGCATTTGTAACGCCATTTCCGCTTCCGGCCGCCTGGCTTTTTGTCGTGGGCTTCACCCTGGCCCTGCATGTGTGCTTCACGCTCCGCGCGATTCTACAGGAACAGCCTGACCTTCAGGAGTATGGTTATGTGTTCTCATACGTGTTCATCTTGATATTCAACGTCGCCGGCGTGATCGCATGGATTGTCTGCACAAGCGAGGTGACCTGGACCGCCGTCTGGCAGCGATTGTTGCTCCGTTCCACCAACGCCTACCAAACCGTCGCCCATTGGGGCGAATGGATCTATGAACGAGTGTCCGGCATCTTAACATAGAGTGATAAAAGTGTGCCCGATTTTGACGAAACTTTACGGGCACTCTTTTGCATTATATGGCAATAGTGTGCCCTTATTCGTGCGTCTGAAAGTGGGCACGCTTTTTTATATTTTGCAAAAGTGTGCCCAAACGTATTGACTGTGAAAGGGAAATATGCGATAATTGACCCGTTCACGTCTAATTGGAGCTATTATGTTTTTTGGAAGAGAATATGAATTGCGCCGCTTGAAAGACCTTCTAAGCAAGCAGACAGCCTCGCTCGTCACATGCCGAGGGCGTCGCCGCATCGGTAAAAGCACGTTGTTCGAACATTTTGCAGCATTGAACGGTTGTCGCTTCATCAAACTTGAAGGTCTCGCGCCACGATCGGGGGAAGAGGATGAAAAAGGAAATAGGAAGGAAATCACGGATGAGGATCAACGGGCGGCGTTCGGGCGTCAGCTTGCGGATCAGACGCGGCTTCCGGAGGTGGTCCCATCGAGTTGGACGCAGGCATTCGCGTTTCTTGACAGCGTGATTACGGACGATGTGCGTACGGTCGTTCTTCTCGACGAAATATCCTGGATGGGTGAGAAATCGCCGGACTTCCCAGGGGATCTGAAAGTGGCATGGGACAATAGGTTTAAGAAGCATGACAAGCTCATCTTGGTGCTATGCGGTTCGGTGTCTGCCTGGATAACGAAAAACATCCTCGACAACGCAGGATTCGTCGGTCGCCCGTCGACCGACTTCATTCTGCCCGAACTTCGCCTGCGGGACTGCGTCCGCTTTTGGGGAGATGACTTGTCGAAGTTCGCGACGCGCGACATAGTCGACATCCTATCGGTCACGGGTGGCGTGCCAAGATACCTGGAGGAGATGAATCCGTCGCAGACGGTCGAGGAGAACCTGAGGCGGACATGCTTCTCGCCCGACGGATATCTGTTCAGAGACTTTGAACAGATATTCAACCACGTGTTCGGGAACCGCGCCGAACGCAAGCGCGCAATTCTCGTCGCTCTTGCGGACGGTCCGAAGACGTTGGCGGACATCGCGGCGGCAATCGGGAAAAAGAGAAACGGGCACCTTTCCGACGATCTTGAAGAACTGACACTTTCCGGTTTTCTTGCAGGCGACCAGGGGCGGAATCCGAAAACGGGCGAGCTTGCGCTGTCCACGCGCTACCGTCTGAAAGACAACTATGCGCGCTTCTATCTCAAGTACATGCTTCCGGCAAGAGACCGGATTGCGAAAGGGTTATTCGAATTCGTCTCGCTTGAGGGACTGGCGGGATGGGACGCCGTGATGGGACATCAGTTCGAGAATCTCGTCGTCAACAACTTCAAGTCGCTTCTGCCGCGTCTCGCGCTGGAGAATGTCGAGATCCTTTCGGCGGAACCATACCGCCGCGCTGCGGGAAAGGGTCATCCTGGATGCCAGATTGACTTGCTGATCCAGACGGAACGGTATGCGTTCATCGTCGAGGTCAAGCGGCAGAAGTCGATCGGGCAGAAGGCAATTGACGAAATCACCGCGAAAGTAGCCGCGCTGCCGCGGAAAAAGACCGTGTCCGTCCGTACTGCGCTCGTTTACGACGGCACGCTCGAGTCGTGCGTCACGGCAACGCGCGCATACGATTTTCTCATTCCATCCGACGAACTTTTGCTGCTGTAGTACGCGATGAAGATAGACAATCTCTATGTCCACTTCCCGTTCTGCAGGGCTAAGTGCGCCTACTGCGCACTTCATTCCCGCGCGGGCTCCACGGCTGAGACGCGCCGTGCGTACTGCGAGCGACTGGCTGAGCAAATCATGGCGCTGGATGCGATCTCCAACCTCTCAACGATTTACTTTGGCGGCGGGTCGCCCGCGCTCTGCGATCTCTCGTCTCTCTTTGATGCGCTGCGGACGCGGACGGCGGTCGCGTCTTGCGAGTTCACGGTCGAACTGCATCCGCTCGATGCGCAGCCGCGCGTCCTCGAACAGTTGAAGGAGGGCGGCGTCAACCGGATATCGCTCGGCGTGCAGAGCCTTGACGATGACGTGCTGAAGGCGATGGGACGGCTCCATACCGCCGCTGAAGCCGAGGCTGCGTTCCGCGCTGTGCGCGCGGCGGGTTTCACGAACGCGGGCATTGACCTCATCGCGGGATGGCCCGGTACCACGATGGAATCCTGGCGTACCACACTCGCGCGCGCGACGGCGCTCGGGCTCGACCATTGCAGCGTGTATACGCTCATCCGCGAACCGAAGACGCGCCTCGACCTTGCCGTGCGGCGCGGGGAACTGGTGCTGCCGTCCGATGACGCGGCCCTCGCCCAGATTGACACCGCGCGCGCCGCGCTTGCCGAGGTGGGGCTTATGCGCTACGAAATCTCGAACTACGCCCGACCTGGTTTCGAATGCCGACACAACCTCGCCGTCTGGCGCGGGGAGGACTACATCGGGCTTGGAGAAGGGGCGCACGGGCGCGTCGGACTCGTGCGGACTGCGAGCGGAGTGGAGACCACGGTGACGCCCGAGGAGGATGCCGTCGAGCGCGCTCTCTTCTCCCTCCGCTCGCGCGAGGGATTGTCCCTCGAACGTGTCGCGCGTCTCTGGCCGATCCTCGCGCCGCGTCTGCCCGCGTGGCGCGAGACGCTTGAGTTTTTCAAGCGACAGGGGCTCCTTCAGGATGCCTATCGCCTCACCCCGCGTGGCGCGGAAGTGTGCGACTCAATCCTCGCCGAGCTAGTTTGACGATTCTTCACTTAAACATAATGAGCAAGATAATTCCTGCGACAATTGCCGCCAGGATGAGTAGGTTCGTGCTTCTTGCCACGGTGATCGTCGTCTCGCCGCTTGCCGTCTCATGGCGTGAGCGGATGGTAAAATCGCTGCACTTGGCGCGGGAGAGCGACTGCGCGTGCTGAACCGTCTGCTCCATATCTGCTGCGCTCGCCTGAAGGCGAATTTGTCGGCGGGCTACGTCTGACGCGAGTTCGATCTTCTGCCGCTGCGCAAGTGAGGCCAGCTCCTGCTTCTGAGGAACGGTCAGCGCCGTAGATGCGTCTCCGGCACCAAGGTCGAGGTTAAATGTGGATGCCTGCTGTCGTATGACGGCAAGCTCCTTTGTTGACTCTTCGTTCTTATCGTCCATTTTCATTTTCCTTTCATGAGCAGGGAAGCCAGGCACCCGCCTGTGCGAATTCGTGCCTCGAATGCATGTTCGTAGAATGATACGCGGTAGGTGATTTCAGCAGAGGCGGACATTCCCGCCAGCTCCTGCGCCCTGCGGCTGAACAGGGCAAGGTCGGCCTTCATCGCCTCCAGACGTAGACGATAGGCCGCTTGGTCGGCGACTGCCAGCCGCGTGCAGAGGTTCGGACCGTGGTTCCCAATCAACTGTCGAAGTGGTGAAAGGTCATACTCCGTGTAGTCCACGTTGTCCAGTTCGCCAAGTGCAGCGGCGGACACCTCCTTCACGAAGCGCCGTCGTCCGTCCACTTGCCATTCGGCAAGCGAGTAGAGGCGTCGTTCGATACGCCATTCTGGCACATCTCCCTCCAGTCCGCCAGGAAAGGCATGGTTGTGCAACACGGCCTTGACCATCCGGTAGCGCTCGCCTTCGGTGAAGTCGTCCGGACGCAACCTTTCCAAAGCCATCCTATCTCGGCCGATTGCCCGCAGCGCGGTGCGCACGGGATCTCCGCAAAGTCGTCGCCTCATGGGAGTTGCCTCATTCCGTGATGTCCAGACTGACATAAAGACTGACTAGCAGCATTGCAATGAGTGACAGCATGTTTCCGATGAGTTTCATCGTATTTTCCTCCCACACGTTTCCCTAACGTGAATTTGGCATCGCCGGTGACATCGTCGATGTGCCATCAAGCACATGCGGTGTGATGAACACCAAAAGCTCGCTTCGTGCGGTTTTAGAGCCTTCAAGCATGAACGTCTGATTGTTTTTCAACATAATCTCTGATGCTTTCTTACATGTTACATGCATCCGCCCTGGCCGTAGAATCGAAATGTTTTGTGCGTTCTGGTCGGTTCTCTGCACATTGAACGTCATTTCTGTCATGAGTGTCACTGAGTCGTACAAGTTGATGCGTGGCGTCATCTTCATGACAAAGTCGTCGCAGCTCAGCATTCCCGACATCTCGATCGTGGCCGTCTTGTTGTCCACCGTCAAAACGGACTGGGCGGCGACGCACTTTGCATGGTCGTCCGTTTTCGTAGCCTGAATAATTGCGGAGAGGTTAAGCTTGTCACCATCGAAAAACTTCTGCCGTCCACGTTCGATCCAGTCGGTACCTGATTGAAGGTCGTCGTCCAGTTCAACTTTGACGATGACGGCTTTGAGCAGCACCTGGTTGAGTTTCAGGTCCATGTCTTCGATCACTTGTCGGATGTTCACCATGTCGGACTTGGGCGCCGACACGATGATACTGTTGCAGTGTCTGTTGACGGCGACTTGGAGCAAATTCGTAGTGAAGGGGCAGGATCTGGGAGTGTTAGAAAGGAGTTTGGGGTTCGTGCATGCGTGTACTCTGGCCATGCGCGTACCCATGAAATTAGTGAGCACGTGTGCGACATCCTCGGCATCGGCATACTTGAGACGAATCATCTTTACGCTCATTTCAGATTTCGTCTCCACATCGAGGGTTTCGATCACCTTCTTAAAGAAGTCATTGATCTCCTTCGCAGTGAGGATGATGAGTTTGTTGGAACGGTCATCGGCAACGATCTGTACCTTGCCATGGACTAGATATTTGCTCTTCTCCTTGTAGAGCTCCTTCAGAGGTCCGTCGCCGATCATCTCTAGGTGGGGCTTAATGTCTGAAGCACGCGCGTACTTCAGCTCGTATTCGAACACCTCCTCGCGAACGGTGGACGGTACGTCCATTTCCTTTATGACCGCGAGCATGCGATTGAAGTTGACCTGCGTGTCGGTCACGTAAACCGTGTTGAGGCGTTCTATCACGACGAATCTCCCGTTCAACCCCTGAAATCCCTCTATGACACTAGCTGCCTCTTTGGCAGGGATGTGGTTGAGGCGGATGGGTTGGTTGGTTACGAACCCATTCTCTGAGATTGTCGTGTTCTTCCGGCAGCGGTTTCCGTTCCAGCCTGCCGCGCACATGGTCGTTGCGGGCTGCGAGTCCACGGTTTTCGTTTCGCCATGGGCAATCAGGTAGCCTGTGGACACCAGACCGGCCACAAAAGTTTGAATCATCTTCTTCATCAATTGTTCCTTTCTGTTCGCTCGCGGGGCCAATTCCCCGTGGACGCGGATAGTATGCCAAAAGGTTTCCGCGCAAGCGTCAATGCAGTGACAGAAGCTCGTCAAGAAATCGTCAAAGTATAAAAGTGGTATGCGCACCACACAACGAAAATCTGCTATACTATGCGTCATGCAAGACAACCTCCAGATACCATATGGCATCTTTGACTTCAAGCGCATCCGCACTGAAGGCTACTACTACATCGACAAGACAGGCTACATCCCCACGCTCGAGCAGGCCGGATCATTCCTCTTCTTCGTGCGCCCGCGCCGGTTCGGGAAGTCGCTTTTCATCAACATGCTCCGTTGCTACTACGACCTCGCGGAGAAAGACAACTTCGAGAAACTCTTCGGAGGGCTCGCCATCGCGGAAAGGCCGACGGCCAACGTGAACCGTTTCCAGGTCCTCTACATGGACTTCTCGCGCGTGAACCGGGGAATCGGGATGACGCTTCAGGAACGCTTTGAGTCGTACATCGGGGATTGCCTCGACGCTTTCATGGCTAGGTACGGGGCGCAATATGGGGAGGCATTCCTGGAGGAATACAGAAAAGTCCCGGTGGCGAGCAGATTCACGAAAATGGCCGAACATGCCAAGCTAAAGGGATTCCACCTCTACCTGATGCTCGACGAGTACGACAACTTCACGAACGCGATGCTGCGCGCGGAGGAGTCCGGCGACTACCGCTCCATCACGCATGGACAGGGATTCTATCGCGAGTGGTTCAAGGAATTCAAGGCCGACTTCGACCGTATCTTCATGACGGGCGTGTCGCCCGTGACGATGGACGACCTCACGAGCGGCTTCAACATCGCGTTGAACATCTCCCAGGACCCGGACTTCAACGCGATGCTGGGTTTCTCCGAGGATGACGTTCTGAAGCTCTATACGGACTTCAAGGGGACCGGGCGCTACAGGTCCGGCGAGCCCGCCGAATGGGTGAAGTCCATCAAGCCTTGGTACGACGGTTACTGTTTCTCGGAGTCGAAAATCGGCGAGGAGTGCGTGTTCAACAGCGACATGGCGCTCTACCATCTCTCTGTCCTCGTGAAAACGGGACGGGCGCCGAAGAACATGGTGGACGTGAACATCAAGACGGATTACGACAAGCTCCAGACGATCGCGGACATCCAGCGCCGCATGGCAGGTGGCGGCGAGGGCGTCCTGCCCGTCACCGAGGAGATCGCCTCCACGGGGCAGATCGCGTTCGACCTCGTGGAGTCGTTCCCCGCCGACAAGATATCCGATGTCGCGAACTTCCGCTCGCTCTTCCACTACTACGGCATCCTCTCCATGGCCGGACGCGAGATGGGGCAGACCGTGTTCAAGGTGCCGAACCTGTGCGTCGCGCATCAGCTCTTCGGGTACCTCCGCTCCGCCTACCTCCGTGAGAACTCGCCGGACTGGTCTGAGCTGGAGAAGCTCGCCGCGCGCTTTGCGTACAAGGGCGAGTGGGAGCCGTTCCTGCGCCGCCTTGCCGAGGACTACGCCGGCACCACGCCTGTCCGGGGCGGCATTCAGGGCGAGATTCGCATCCAGGGCTATATGCAATGCGAGTTCGGTCACCTCAACTTCTATCTGGCTCGTCCGGAGATGGAGCTCGCGCGCGGGTTCTGCGACTTCGCGCTCTTCCCCGAGCGCTGCCACTACGGCGACGTGCAGCATAGCTACATTATCGAACTCAAGTTCTCTGCGAAGGACGCCACCGAGGCTGAGCTCGCCGAGAAGTACGACCAGGCATTGGATCAGCTCGCCGCCTACCGCGCCGACCCGTTCGTTCCGTCGCTCGCGAAGGGCACGACCCTGCATCAGATCGTGTACCAGTTCAAGGGCACGGAGCTTGTCTGCGCGAAGCAGATCGCGGAAGAGCAAATGTAAGTGGCGACAGGAGGACGGTTTCCTGGTTTGTTGGGCGCACGCTTTTGGCCAGCACGCCTTGCGCGGGGAGGGTGGATTTTGGTATAATTCGCCGCGTGGAAAACAATCAACAAAATTCGTTGCCTCCGCGCGTGGTGCGCTGGACGCAGAAACTGCTCGACCTCTCATTGCGCAATCGCATGCTGAACGTCCGCGACGTGAAGCAGGTGATTCCACTCGCCTGCCGCGACGTCGCGCGCCTCGAGGACCAGCTTGCGTCCGATGAGGTCGTGTCCATCGCCTTCGGCGACCCCACTGAGAACTTCCTCGTCTCGGGCTGCACGCCCGACGAGACGAAGCGTCGGCTCAAGGTGCTGTTCCGCGTGGCGAAGTCCGACCTCGAGGAAAGCGGCGTGAACACTCTCTTCCTCGCAATCGGCTTTTTGCGCTGGAAGGTGTCGCCCAAGGACGAGAAATCCTACCGCGCGCCGCTCCTCCTGATGCCCGTGAAGCTCGTGCGGAAGGGCGTATCGGACTTCCGCCTCGCGCAACTTGACGAGGAGACCATAGTCAACGCGACGCTCCTCGAGCTCCTGCGCAGCCAGTACCGCGTGACGGTGCCGGACGTCGATCCGCCGCCGCAGGACGCGCACGGCGTGGATGTGACGAAGGTGGTCGAGGCGTTCCGCGCGGCCGTGAAGGACCAGCCGGGCTGGGAGGTGACGCGCGAGCTCGCGCTCGGACAGTTCTCGTTCGGCAAGTTCGTGATGTGGAAGGACCTCACGGGCCGCCTCGACGCGCTGCGCCAGCATGCGCTCGTGGACCACCTCGTGCGCGGCGGCGGCGTGTTCGACGACGGCGTGAAGGTGTTTCCGCCGGAGGAGATCGCTAAAAACATTCAGCCGGCGGAGCTGTTCTGTCCGCTCAGCGCCGACTCCTCGCAGCTCGCGGCGGTGCTCTACTCCCAGCTGGGCAAGACGTTCGTGCTGCACGGACCGCCCGGCACGGGCAAGAGCCAGACGATCACGAACCTCATCGCGCACAACCTCGCGCACGGACGACGGGTGCTCTTCGTCTCCGAAAAGAAGGCCGCCCTCGACGTGGTACACAACCGCCTCGCGAAGATCGGCCTCAAGCCGTTCTGCCTCGAACTGCACTCCAACAAGTCCGGAAAGACGGAGGTGCTCGCGCAGTTCGCAGAGGCGCTGAACGTGCCGGACTGCCGCGGACCACAGGGCTGGACGCTCAACGCGGACCAGCTGGATACCGCGCGCGGGGAACTGGATGCATACGTGCGCGCGCTGCACCGCGTGTATCCGAACGGCCTCTCGGCCTACGACTGCTTCGCGCTGGCTATCGCGGAGGGCGGCCTGCCGGAGGGCGCTCGCCTTTCGGTCGACACCCTCACGCAGACGCAGGAGGCGCGCGAGGAGGCGCGCCAGTGCGCCGTGAGGCTCGCGAACGACTGGGCTGCGACGTCCCCCGACGTGGTGGACGCGCTTGCGCCCGCGAAGGACGCGGACTGGTCGCCGGTTTTCGAACGTAACTTCCGCGCGGCTGCGCAGGATCTCGCCGCGTCGTCGCGCAAGGGATTCTTCGGACGGTTGATGGGCGCGTTCCGCAACCGCGCGTACGTGCCGTTCGGCACGGCGCGGAAACTCACGCCCGAGGCGGCGGATGCGCTAGTGGAGGCGTCCGACGGCCTGCGCGGCGCGCTCGGTTACCGCGCATCGCGCGCGGACGCCGTCCAGCGCGGACTTGCGCCGCTCGTGCGAGCGCTTGAGGGCGAGGGTTTCGACGCCGAGGAGGCCGCACGCCGCTTCGACGCGGCCTACGCGGCGAAGATGATCGACGACGTCGTGGGTGCGCAACAGGTTCTCGCGCGCTTCACCGGCATCTCCCAGGAGGAACGCGTTATGCGCTTCCGCGCACTTGACGAGCAGGCGCGCGAAGAGGCGAAGGGCGAGGTGTTCGCGCGCCTCGCCGCACGCCTCCCGCGCCGCCGCGCGGAGGATTGTCCCGCAGCAAGCGAGCTCGGCATTCTCCGCCGCGAGTGCGAGAAGAAGGCTCGGCAGAAGCCCGTGCGCCAGCTGCTCGCGGAGATTCCGTCGCTCGCCGCCGTCCTCAAACCGTGTTTCCTCATGAGCCCGCTCTCCGTGGCGCAGTACCTGCCGCCGGACGCGGCGCCGTTCGACCTCGTCGTGTTCGACGAGGCGTCGCAGATCCCCGTCTGGGACGCAATCGGCGTCATCGCGCGCGCGAAACAGCTCGTCGTGGTTGGCGACCCGAAACAGATGCCGCCCACGAACTTCTTCCAGAAGGGCGAGAGCGACGCGGACGCCGAGGACGAAGATGTGCCGGAGGACATGGAGTCCATCCTCGACGAGTGCCTTGCGGCGGGTGTCTACTCCTCGCACCTCAGCTGGCACTACCGCAGCCGCCACGAGTCGCTGATCGCCTTCAGCAACCACAACTACTACGACGACCGGCTCAACACGTTCCCCTGCGCGCGCACGACGCCGCGTCTCGGCGTGCGTTTCGAGTTCGTGGAGGGAGGCGTGTACGACCGTCGCGCCACGCGTACGAACGAGATGGAAGCGCGCGCCCTCGTGGACTACATCTTCGCGAAGGCGAAGGAACCCGGCTACAAGCCGCGCTCCATCGGCGTGGTGACGTTCAGCCAGGCGCAGCAGGAACTCATCGAGGACCTCGTAGACGCGCGTCGCGAGAAAGACCCGTCGCTTGAGGCGCTGTTTGCCGAGGACGCCCCGGAGCCGTTCTTCGTGAAGAATCTCGAGAACGTGCAGGGCGACGAACGCGACGTGATCCTCTTCAGCGTGGGCTACGCGCCCGACGCAGACGGCAAGTTCGCGATGAACTTCGGCCCGCTCAACCGCGACGGCGGCGAGCGCCGACTCAATGTGGCCGTGACGCGCGCGAAGGAGCAGGTGGTCGTGTTCGCCAGCATCCACGGCTCGCAGATCGACCTCTCCCGCACCTCCGCCACCGGCGCTGCGCACCTCCGCAGCTTCCTCGAATACGCCGAGAAGCAAATGGAAAGTGTAAAGTGTAAAATGGAAAATGCGGGGGAGCCTCGCTTGTCGCGATCTTCTTCCGAATCCTTTCCCGCGACGGTCGCCGCGTTCCTGCGCGAGCACAAGTGGGAGGTCGACGAACAGGTGGGCGCGAGCGCATTCCGCATTGACCTCGGCGTGCGGCGTCCGGACGGCGAGGGCTACTTGCTCGCGATCGAGTGCGACGGCCCCGCTTATGCGTCGCAACGTACGGTGCGCGACCGCGACGAGTTGCGTGCCTCTGTGCTGAAGGGACTGGGCTGGTATGTTACGCGCATCTGGAGCGTGGACTGGGCGCTCGACCGCAAGCGCGCGGAAGAGTCGCTCCTTGGCCTCCTCGATGCCCTTGAAACGAGCGAACCTCCGTCCTCAACCGGCTCTGCCGCTGCCGCCGGTAGGGCGGGTGCCCCGCGCCCGTCGCGCTCCGCCTCGTCTCTCCCGCCCGGCGTTACGGCGGTGCGCGCCTCAGCCGCGCGGCACAAGCAGCCGGCGAAGCGCGCGATCGACACGATCCCGCTAGACGAACTGGCGCAGGCGATGCGCGACGTTGAGACGGATTTCGGCGCGTGCGAGCGCGACGCGCTCTACCGCGAGACGCTCAAGCGTTTCGGGCTCTCTGTACTTACGCCGAAGGCGCGCACTTATCTCGACGCAGCATTCCGTCGGAAGTAGGCGGATCCAATCCGCCTACTTCAGCTTGAATCCCGTTCCGACGAACTGGGCGATTTCGCGGCCAGTATCGTCGGCAACGTCAACGTTCACGACGCACGAGTTGCGTCCGTCCTTCTTGTAACGGGCCGTGGCGATAAGCCGATCGCCCTTGACGGGCGAGAGGTAGTTGATGCTTACCTGCTGGGCGACCGTGATCCGCTCGCGGTCGTTCGACAGCGCGGCGAACGCGAAGTCTGCGAGGGTGAATATCGCCCCGCCCATCACGCCGCCGTAAGCGTTCTTGTGACGGGCGTCGACGGTCAGGCTCGTGACGGCGTGGATTTCGTCCAGCTCGTCCAGCGTCATTCCGTTCTCCGTGGCGAACCTGTCGCACGAGAAGTAGGCCCGGGCTTCGTCTATCGTGTTGAATCTCGACATGGAATGTTCCCCTTGTTTTACGCGAAGTCGATGGCGTATCCTTCGCCTTTGTAAGTTGCGGAGCAGACGTACTGCACGGCGGTCTGCGAGAAGGGCTCCTGCCAGAAGGCGTGGCAGTGTCCGCAGAGAATCGCCTTGAGGAGCGGCTGCGCCTTGAGGTACTTGATGAACTCCTTCGTCGGAGCGTCCGCGCGCTGCTGTACGCGGCGGTCGCGCCATTCCTCTTCCTTGGACAGGGGACGCCTCGGGGCGCGCCACGTGGCGATCTTCTCGTCAGGAACGCCCGTCTCGTATGAGCACACCCCGCCTGACTTCTTCAGTTCGACGTCGTGATGGCGCGGCGTGTAGAGCGGCACGTGACACATGAGGACGATGGGCAGGCCCTTGGCGACTTCCTTTTCCATGCGGGCGAGCTGTTCGGTCGTGAAATTGTAGTACACGTCGTCCACGGCGACGAAGTTCACGCCGTTCACCACGCGCGACGCGAATGTCAGGTCGTTGGGGAAGCTCGCCGAGACGCGCGCGTAGCTATCCGCCTTGTAGGCGGCGTCCTCCCGCGCCTCGCCGACGTACTTCGAGAACTCGTGGTTTCCGGACGAGACGAACCAGTCGTCGGAGCCGAAGTAGCGCGCGACGAGGTTCAAGTTGGCGTTGGAGACGAAGTCGATCATGTCGCCGGTGTGGAGCAGGAGCGCGTTGTCGCGCCGCGCTGCTGCCACGGCCTCCGCCAGGTAGTGTTCGCCAAAGGCCATGTGGATATACCGTCTGGAGGCGAGGTCCAGCTTGCGGGGATCCTTCTCGGTCGCGTCGGCGCGCACGATGTGCGTATCCGAGATGTGTACGGCCTTGAAGGGACGCTCCGCGCCGACCTTGATCTGGAGGCGGCGGAGGTCGAGGGGCTTGAAGCCCGGCAGTTTCGTTTTGCGGACGGTGTCCGCAGGTACGGCGGCGCGAAGCTCCGTCGCGAGCGCCAGGGCGGCCCCGGCGGCGATGAAGGAACGCCTGCTGATATTAGAATCCTTGTTTTCCATCGGCGAAGATTGTACCAAAATCTCCGTGCCGATGCACGCAACATCGGATTGATTGTCAGGATCGTGCGTTCGAGAAAATCGCTGCTTGCGCGGCGGGGGCGGGTGTGCTAGAATGTCCGCATGAGAAAAATGACAGTTGTGTCCGCCCTTGCGGCGGGAGCGCTCGCCGCGTTCGGCGGCGCGAAGCAGATCGGATACATCGGCGCGAGCAGCGGCACCCAGCCGAACGCGCTGAAGATCGTGGAGGTGGACGCCGAAACGGGCGCAATCGCCGTACGCGGTACGCTGCCCGTGGCGAACGCCACGTACATCGCCGTCAACCGCGCGCGGACGCGTCTCTACACGTCCCTTGCGGACCGTTCCGTGCGGAAAGGTCCGAACGGCGGCGTGGCCGTGTACGCGCTTGACCCGTCCGGCTGCGCGCCCGTGCTCCTTGAAAAGCTCGCCACCGGACATCCCGCGCCCTGCCACCTTTCGCTTTCGCCCGACGAGAAGAAGCT
>CACWIW010000028.1 GCA_902761035.1 uncultured bacterium
CATCGAGGGCCTCGTGCACATCAGCGAGTTCAGCTGGACGAAGCGCGTGGCGCGTCCGAGCGACATGCTCAACATCGGCGACGAGGTGCTCGTCTCCGTACTGCAGGTCGATGCGGAGAACCAGAAGATCGCGCTTGGCATCCGCCAGACGCAGGAGAACCCCTGGGACACGGTGCAGGACCGCTATCCGGTCGGCAGCCGCGTGAAGGGCAAGGTCCGCAACTTCACGAACTACGGCGCGTTCATCGAGCTCGAAGAGGGCATCGACGGCATGATCCACATCTCGGACATGTCCTGGACGCGCAAGATCAACCGTCCGTCCGAGTGCCTGCAGAAGGGCGAGGAAGTGGAGGCGATCGTCGAGGCCGTGGATCCGAAGGAGCAGCGCATCTCCCTCAGCCTCAAGAAGGCGAACCCCGATCCTTGGTCCGAAATTGCGTCCAAGTACCCGATCGGTGCGCTCGTGAAGGGCAAGGTCTCCAAGATCGCTTCCTTCGGCGCGTTCATCGAGCTCGAGGACGGCGTGGACGGCCTGGTGCACATCTCGCAGATCTCCGACGAGCGCGTGACGCACGTCAAGGACGTCCTGAAGGAAGGCCAGGAGGTCGAGGCGCGCGTTGTGAAGCTCGACCGTAAGGACCGCCGCATCGGACTGTCCATGACGGCCGTCAACATGACGGAGGAGCAGGTCAAGGCACTCGAGGCCGAGGCCGAGCCGACCTCCGATACGACCAGCTCGGCATCCAGCGACATGGACTTCGGCAGCCTCGGCGCGGCGTTCGACGACGCGTTCCAGTCCCAGTCCGTGGTGTGGCAGCCTGGCGAATCAGACAAGTAAACTCTCAACGAAAGGATATGAACCATGTCCAGAGTATGTGAAATCTGCGGTAAGAAGCCTGCGGCCGGACGTCACATCGTCCGCAAGGGTTCGCCGAAGTACAAGGGTGGCATCGGTCTGCACACGACCGGCATCTCGAAGCGCCGCTTCCTGCCTAACCTGCACACGGTGCGCGTCTCCGACGGCAAGGGCAACACCTGCCGCAAGACGGTCTGCGCCCGCTGCATCAAGTCGGGCAAGGTCACGAAGGCATAACGCTTTCGGCCTGTAAAACGAAAGCAAAACAGAAAAGGCCGGGGCTTACGCTCCGGCCTTTTTTACGCGGGCGACGGCGGCATGCCAACCGGAAAGTGCTGCTGCGCGCTCGAGATCGCCGATTGTGGGCGTAAAGCGTTTCAAGCCCCCGACGTTTGCTTTCAGTTCCGAAGGCCCGCCCCAGAATCCTGTGGCGAGTCCGGCGAGGTACGCCGCGCCGAGGGCCGTCGTCTCCACGCACTCCGGCCGTTCGACAGGGACGCCGATCACGTCGCTCTGGAACTGCATGAGGAAGTCGTTTGCCGAGGCACCGCCGTCCACGCGCAGCGCGTTGAGCGCGATTCCCGCATCCTTCTTCATTGCCTCGAGGACATCCGCTGTTTGGTATGCGAGAGATTCGAGCGTGGCGCGGACGATGTGGTTCTTGTTGACGCCGCGCGTGAGGCCGAGGATCGCACCGCGCGCATACTGGTCCCAATACGGCGCACCGAGTCCGGTGAAGGCCGGTACCACATAACACCCGTTGGCGTTGGGAACCGATTTCGCCATCGCCTCGGAATCGGATGCGCGGGCAAGCAGTCCAAGCTCATCGCGCAGCCACTGGATTGCCGCACCGGCGGTGAACACGCTGCCTTCGAGCGCATACGACACCTTGCCGTCAAGCCCCCAGGCGATGGTGGTGAGGAGCCCGTTCTTGGAAGGGACGCGCCGGTCGCCCGTGTTCATAAGCATGAAACAGCCGGTGCCGTAGGTGTTTTTCGCATCGCCGGCCTCAAAGCAGGTCTGGCCGAAGAGCGCGCTCTGCTGGTCGCCTGCGACACCCGCGATGGGAAGGGGCGCGCCGAAAACCTCCGGTGCAGACTCGCCGAATCTGCCGCTTGACGGACGCACTTCGGGCAACATTGTCTTGGGAATGTTGAACTCGCGCAGGATGTCGTCGTCCCACTTGAGCGCGCCGATGTCGTAGAGCATCGTACGCGAGGCGTTGGAGTAGTCGGTCGCGTGGACCTTCCCGTCGGTGAGGTTCCAGACGAGCCATGTATCGATTGTTCCGAAGAGGAGACGTCCCGCCTGGGCGTCCGCGCGCGCGCCAGGGACGTTTTCGAGAATCCAGCGGATCTTCGTGCCGGAGAAGTACGCGTCGGGGACGAGTCCGGTTTTTTCGCGGATGGAGTCCGCGAGGCCGCGGCGCTTCAGGTCGTCGCAGTATTCGCTCGTGCGGCGGCACTGCCAGACAATCGCGTTGTAGACGGGCTTGCCCGTCTCGCGGTTCCACACGACTGTCGTCTCGCGCTGGTTGGTGATGCCGATGGCGGAGATTTCGGCGGGCGTTGCGCCTGCCTTTTTGATCGCCTCGCGCGCGACGGCGCGTTGCGTCTCCCAGATTTCAATGGGATCGTGCTCGACCCAGCCCGGCTTCGGGTAGATCTGGCGGAACTCCTTTTGGGAGACCGACACGATGTGCCCTGCGTGGTCGAAGAGAATCGCCCTGCTCGACGACGTTCCCGCGTCTAGCGCCAATACGTACTTTGAGTTCATCATTTTTCCTTTCATCTCAATCATGAGGGCCAAGGGAAGACCTTGTAGAGGCCGACCGCCGCAAGCGCGCCAACAATGGGGCCTAGCACGGGCACCCAGGCGTAGCGCCAGTTTGTCGGTGCCTTGTTCGACATCGGCAGAAAGGCGTAGACGATTCGCGGGCCGATGTCGCGGGCGGGGTTGATCGCGTAGCCGGTGAGGCCGCCCATCGACATGCCGATGGAGACGATTATCGTGAACACGAGAAGGTAGTTGACGCCGCCGGCGATGCCAGGCACCTGGGCGATGCCCTTAATCGCGAACACCAGCACGAACGTGCCGAGGGCTTCGGCGAAGAAGTTACAGGGCGGGCACGGGATGCTGGGCGTGGTGCAGAAGCAGGCGCGCTTGGCCAAACCATCGGAGGTGGCGGCGAAATGCGTGTAGTAGAGCGCCCATACGAGGAACGCACCGATCATGGCACCGAGCATCTGTCCGGCGATGTACCAGCCGACAAGTCCCGGCGCAAGGCTGCCGTCCGCCGCCAGCGCGAGCGTGAGCGCGGGATTGAAGTGCGCCCCAGACGCCGCACCGAAGATGAATGCTGGCATCAGGACCGCAAGACCCCATCCCAAGGTGATCTGCACCGTACCACCGCCTTTCATGCCGGATTTCTCCAGCAGCACGTTCGCCACCACGCCGTTGCCGAGCAGGATGAGAATCGCCGTTCCCATCAGCTCCGCGAGAAAACATGTCATTCCATTCATGTGCCTTCATCTCCTTCTTGTCGTTGGGTTTGCGAAATTATACCAAATTCCCCGGCCTCCGCGCAAATCGTACGAATGCTGCTGGAAAGGCGTTTCTTCTCCGTCAAATGTTTGATAAACTAATCGCCTTTACACTCTTGCGTATGTAAACGTCCATGTCGCGAGTGCGGACGCGATGGGCACCCTATATATAAGGACGCGCGCGCGAAAGATTACCCCCTCCATCCTCCAAGACTCCGAAACTCCCAGCAGCGAAAGCAAGACGTTTTGCCTTTGAACTGCTTTGCTGCTTGTTATGGCCTATAGAGCCCCAATTTCTGACACCTAGGTGTCATAACCAGTGACACCTAGGTGTCACGGATCACGGAAAGTGATTGGAAGCTCTTCCTTGGCGGATTTAGCGATGCCTGTCCAGGTGTACTCGGCTCACGCCAACGAAAAATACAACATCCTATCGCGTGGTCGGAGGGGTGCTGTGATAATGGGGATTATGCTATAATATTCGCCAGGAAGCCTTGAGCTTGACAAACAAGAGGAATAAACTATGAGAAAAGTGGCAGTAAAGATGGTCGTGGGTACGGTGGTTGCGGTCTGCGCGACGGCCAGTGCATACGAGGTGAAGCTTGATATTTCGCCTGATCGCGTGAGGACGCCGCTGAAGGTGGACATGGAGCGCATCGGGACGCTGCGTCCGCGTGGCGTGGAAGAAATTCACGGCTCCAACTGGACGCTCGGATGCGAGACGCTCGATCGCGACTTCGCGGTCTTCGACGAATACAAGAGTTTCCTCGCGCCGCTCGGCATCAAGACGATCCGCCTCCAGGCCGGGTGGGCGAAGTGCGAAAAGGAGAAGGGAAAATACGACTTCGCGTGGCTCGACAAGATCATCGACTATGCCTGCGCGCAGGGTATCAACGTCCTTCTGGAGACCGGCTACGGCAATCCGATCTACAAGGGCGGTGGCGGATGGGACCTCGGCGCGGGGTTCCCTACGTCCGAAGAAGGGCTTGCCGGATGGGACCGCTGGGTCGAGGCGATGGCGACGCGCTACAAGGGGCGCGTGCGCGACTGGGCGATGTGGAACGAACCGGATTGCGGGGGGAAGACGCCGGAGTCGATTGCAGCGTTCAACATCCGCACGGCGAAGATCATCAAGCGCATCATCCCCGATTCTCGCATTGCGGGACTCTCCCTCGCGGGCAACAATCCGGGGCATCTCGAGAAGTGCCTCAAGGCGATGGGCGAGGATGTGAAGCTCTTCGACTGGATCATCTACCACGGCTACGCGCCAGCTCCGGAATCGTCTTACGAGAACGTTGAGAAGCAGAAGGAGGTTCTCGCAAAGTACAACCCGCAGGCGAAGATGCGCCAGGGCGAGAACGGATGTCCAAGCGAGATGGCCACGAAGTTCGCGCTGAGCGGCATTCCCTGGAGCGAATACTCGCAGGCGAAGTGGGACATGCGGCGGATGCTCGGCGACCTCGGGCACGACGTGGAGTCGAGCGTGTTCACGATCTGCGACTTCAACCACAGGGGACGGGAAATCAACCTGAAGGGCCTTCTGCGCATTAACTGGGACAAGGAGGTCATCGCCGTCAAACGGGCGTATTACGCCGTGCAGAACGTGGCCAGCGTCTTTGACGACACGCTGGAGCGCGTGAAGAATTCCCGGTTCGGCACGAGGGACACGACCCTCTCCACCTACGAGTACAAGAAGGCCGACGGGCGGCGCGTCCTTGTGTTCTGGAAACATGCGGACGAGACCAAATCGCTGAAACCGAAGTATGCGCGCCCGGGTGACTCGTTTGAGACTCGCCCCGCAGTGTTCAAGTATCCCGGCGGGCAGCCGTTCAAGGAGCCGGTCTGGATCGACCTTCTCACGGGGCGCGTCTATGCGTTCCCGAAGGAGAACCAGATCGTCGTCCCCGCCGGCGTTGTATTTGTCGACGTGCCCGTCTATGACTCGCCGTGCGTCCTCACCGAGCGTAGCGCGGTGGAAATCACGCGTTAAACAGTTACGATGTCACTAAAAAATCAAGGAGTATGGGAAATGAGAAGAGTCTTCCTGGCATTGGCGGTTAGCCTCGTTTCGGCGAGCGCATGGTCGGCGTCGTTTGAAACCGCCGTGTGGCGTGGCGAAACGGCGTACGTCAAGATTCCAAAAGTGCTGCAGGACAAGGTGTCTGTCCTTTACGATCGCCACACGGACGGCGACATCTCGCTCACGCTTCTCCGGTTTGACGAAGTGAAGTACGATTTGTCGGAGCTGGCCAAGAACAAAGACGGCAAGACGGTCCGCAAGATCACCGGCAAGGGGTCTGTCCCCGACGTGTGCAGGGAGTGGAAGGCGGGCGACACGGTGAAGCCGACCATGATCAAGGTCACGGTCAAGTCCGACGCTAAGCCGGCGAAGAGGGTGTTCAAGTTGGACAAGGCCGGTGATGATTCATTTGTTGTGACGGTTGTCGATCGCGTACTGCCGCCGGCGAAGGACTGGAAATACTTTCTCGACCTCTGGCAGCATCCATGGGCTGTCGCGCGCTACTTCAACGTCAAGCCGTTCTCGAAGGAACACTATGCGAAGATGGAACCGGTCTGGCGCACGCTTGCGGACTGCGGCTGCAAGGCCCTCACCGTGACGCTTCTCGACCTTCCGTGGAACCACCAGTGCTACGACGGCTACTATTCGATGATCGACCGAGTGAAGAAGGCGGACGGCTCATGGGCGTTCGACTACGCGCTTTTCGACGAATATGTCGCGTTCGGGCGCGCATGCGGGCTCGGACCTGACATCGCCTGCTACTCGATGTGTCCGTGGCGATACAGGATGACGTGGAAGGATGCGGACGGAACGTATCATCGTGAGAAGCTGCTTCCGGGAACGCCTGCGTTTGAGGACTACTGGGGGCCGTTCCTCGTTGACTTTGCCCGGCACCTCAAGGAGAAGGGTTGGTTCGAGGACACCTACATCGCGATGGACGAGCGCGGACCGGATGACGTGCGTAAAATCGCCGACCTCATCCAGAGCAAGGCACCCGGCATGAAGATCGCCATCTGCGGCAAGACGAAGCCGTCCGCGTTCAATGGCATCAAGATCGAGAACTTCTGTCAGGGGCTCATCCATCTTCGGAGCGACTTCCTGCCGGAACTCAAGCCGCGCCGCGAGAAGGGCTACAAGACGACGTTTTACGTCTGTTTTTCGGCGGCCCACCCCAATACGTTCATGCACAGTCCCGCAGACGAAGGATTCTGGCTCGGCGCGTATCCCGTCATGATCGGTTTCGACGGCTTCCTCCGCTGGGCAGCGAATTCCTGGCCGAAAGATCCCTACGCCGATGCCTCGTACAAGACGGAATCCCTGCTCGTTCCGGGCGATACGTTCCTCGTCTATCCGGGCGGAGAGCTGTCCGCGCGCCTGATTTCGCTCCGTGCGGGCGTTGTCGCCGCCGAGAAGATGAGGATATTGAGGGAAGAGGGATCAGGAAAGAGGGAAGAGGATATCAAGCGGCTGGCAGCGCCCTACGGTTTTCGCGGGGCGGTGCATAACGCCTTTGACTTCTCCGCCTTCCGGCGTGACGTTGAGTCGTTCGTGAACGCCGAGGCCGCGTCCGGACCGCAGCTCTACATGGCGGGTGATTCCATCATGACGGAATACACGCCGAACTGGTTCCCGCAGTATGGCTGGGGACAGTCCCTGAAATCGTTTATGAAGAAGCCTGAAAATCTCCATAACTTCGCCCGGAGCGGCTGGAGCGCGCGGCGTTTTCGCGAGTCCGGGCGCTGGGAGAAGTGCATCGCTTCCGCGCTCAAGCCCGGCGACTGGGTAATCGTATCGTTCGGACACAACGATATGAACAAGCGTCGCAACAAGCCGCCGAAGAACGACTATTCCACAGTTGACGAGTACAAGGCGTTCCTTAGGGGCTTCGCAGCCGATGCGCGGGCGAAGGGCGCGAACATCGCCTTCGCGACGTCGATTGCGCATTCGTCCGGGTTCCGCGAGAAGGACGGCGCGATGTCGGTGGACGGCGGCGCGACGGGGCTGGGGCCGTATGTCGCGGCGATGCGCGAGACCGCCGCCGAACTCGGCGTGCCGCTCCTTGACCTCAACCGCTATGCAGAAGAGAAGCTCCCGAAGATGGGACTGGAAAAGGCGAAGGCGCTCTACATGTACGTCAAGCCGGGTGAATACGCAAACTATCCCAAAGGCAAACAGGATGCTGCACACGTCCGCGACGCGGGTGCTTATTTCTACGCTCGGGGGGCCGTAGAAATGGTATGTAAGCAGGGGATTTCCCTTGCCGATCTCTGGAAAGACCCGTCGAGTGTCCAGTTCGTACCATCCGTGTCGGCCGTGCGACCGTAGGCGGCCCGCCTCACGCACGTTTTGTGAAAGGCCCCATAACCACCATAACCTCATTACCCAAGATTGAGGATAATATGGCAAAATGGCGAAGTCAGATATGATATACTATTCGTTCCAACGCGAAAATGGATAAAAGAGAAGAAAGAGGAAAAAAGATGACATTGTTCGAGGAGTTGAAGGCGCGCGGTCTCGTGGAGGCCGTGACGGACCCCGAGATCGAGAAGCTGCTCAAGACGCCGCAGACGGTGTACTGCGGCTTCGACCCCTCCGCCGCCTCGCTGCAGGCGGGGAACCTCGTGTCCATCATGGTGCTCCGCCGCTTCCAGCAGGCCGGACACAAGGTGATCGCCCTCGTGGGCGGCGCGACGGGCCTGATCGGCGATCCGTCCGGAAAGTCCGCCGAGCGCAACATGCTCACCGTGGAGCAGGTGGAGGCGAACAAGAAGGGCATCCGCGAGAACCTTTCGCGCATCCTCGACTTCGACGGACCCAACGCGGCAGTGATGGTGGACAACTACGACTGGTACAAGGGCACGAGCGCGATTGAGTTCCTGCGCGACATCGCGATCAACTTCCGCGTGCCCCAGATGCTCGCGAAGGAGAGCGTGAAGAAGCGCCTGGAGGCGAGCGAGGGCGCGCTCACCTTCACCGAGTTCAGCTACCAGATCCTCCAGGGCAACGACTTCCTCCACCTCTTCGACACCTTCGGCTGTTCCATCGA
The DNA here is from genome assembly GCA_902761035.1 of uncultured bacterium. Lineage (GTDB taxonomy): Bacteria > Verrucomicrobiota > Kiritimatiellia > RFP12 > UBA1067 > RUG572. Next base: position 8,466 of record CACWIW010000028.1, read on the forward strand.
GGTGGGCGGCGCCGACCAGTGGGGCAACATCACGGCTGGCACCGACCTCGTGCACCGGATGCGCGGCAAGACGGCCTACGGCCTCACGTTCCCGCTGCTCCTCGACTCGACGGGCAAGAAGTTCGGCAAGAGCGAGGGTAACGCGCTGTTCCTGAACGGACAGATGACGAGCGTCTACGACTGGTACCAGTACTTCCTCCGTGCGGCCGATGCGGACGTGATTCGCTACCTGAAGGTGTTCTCGCTCAGACCGCTCGACGAGATCGCCGCGCTCGAGGCGCAGATGAAGGCGAATCCTGAGGCGCGCATCCCGCAGAAGGCGCTCGCGGAGGAGATCACGCGCCTCGTCCACGGCGAGGAAGGCCTCAAGACTGCGCTCGGCGCCACGCAGACGCTCTTCGGCGGCTCCGTGGAAGGGAAGAGCGCGGACGAGCTGGAGACGATCTTCAAGGACGTGAAGAGTGCCGAGCTCGCGAAGGCCGACTGTGTCGGCAAGACAGTCTTCATGGTTGCGGCGGACGCGGGCATGTTCAACTCGCGCGGCGACGCGCGCCGCATGGCGCAGCAGGGTGGGCTCTCGCTCAACGGCGCGAAGATCGACGCGAACCGCGCGTTTGCGGAGACCGACTTCGTCGATGGCCGCGTGGCCGTTCTCCGCAGCGGCAAAAAGAACCACTTCTTGTTGAAGGTCCGCTGATAAGATTTAGCCACAAAGAACGCAAAGGTCACAAAGACTTTGTGCTCTTTGTGTTCTTTGTGGCAAAAAAAAATAAAAGTCGGCATTTCGATGAAAAGGCTGGTTGCATACTTGATTCTTCTCGCTTGTGTCGCGTGTGCGCAGGAGGGCGATTTGGTCATCGTGCGGCGCAAGCCGTCCGAAATGCCGAAGACCGCCACGTCTGCCGGTGGTTTCGTGAAGGTGGTGGCGGCTGACGTGCCGGGCGACCCGATGGGATTCCGTCTGCCAATCCTCCAGTTCGTCACCCGTAACCTACGGGACCTGGAAAAGGCGTACAAGCTCGAAATGCCGCGCCGCGCGGAATCAGGTATCGTAATCCACGCGCTGGACGGCCGCACGAACGACACGCGCGTGATCGTGCGCACGATGCGCCGTGATGACACTCTCGTCACGCGCGTGTGGCTGCCGTCGCCGGGCTTTTCCGATTTGGAACAGCTGCGTTTCGAGATAGCCCGTGCCTACCTGCGCGCGTGGATCGACCGCGCTGCGCCGAGCGGCGTTACGCCGGGCGAACTGCCGGACTGGGTGGTACAGGGCGCTCTGCGCGCCGCCGACAACGAAGTTGCCCATGACGACATACGGTTCGTGTTGGGGCTCTGGAGTTCGGCCCGCCTGCCGTTTTTCCCTGCGCTTTGTTCGGATCTCCGCGTCGTGAAGGGGCCCGCCGCAGCCTTGCCGGGGTACGTGGTGGGGTACATCCGCGAAAAGCACGTCTTAAAGAAGGCCTTGGAATATCTTGCGTCAGGTGCCGCATGGAACGGTGCATGGTTAGCTGAACAGCTGACTGGCGAACAGGACCCCGTCGAGCAGGACCGCGTATCGGACGAGCGGCTGGCGCGCTTGTCGCGCGCAGTGCTTTCGCCGGGCCGTGCGAGCGCATGGGACATACAGACCTTCGCCTCGCGTCTGCGTCTCTATCCGGCGACGTTCGACCGGACCCTTGGCACGAGCGCCATGTCTTGTTCTTTCGCAGAGGCCATAGAGTTGTCGGCAACGGATGGGAACGTTCGCGTTGCGGCCGCTCAGAAAGCGCGCGAGATGCCGATGTACGTGGTCGGACGCGGCGAGGAGCTTATGGCGGTGGGCGAGGCGTACAGGAAGTTCCTGCTCGCCGTTGCGCGCGGGGATCCGCCTGCGGAATTGCGCGCTCTCCTGCGGGCAGCCGATGCGCTCCTTGCTCCGCTCCTCTCGCCAGCCAAATAACTACGCATCAGACCTTTCGCGGAGCAGTTCTTTGAACTTCAGGCCGAAGCGGCCGAGGTATTTCGAGAGGCGGTCAGAGTCGTTGCTCGACTTCTTCGCCTTACGCGACACGGCGAAGAGCTTCTTCGCGGCGTCGGCGGTGGATGACGAGGCGCGGCAAACGGCGACGACGTGCGCGAGTTGCGCAAGATCGAAGCTGTCGTACCGCGCGGCGTAGTCCTTGCCGAGGAGTGCTGCGAGGATGGCGTTGTTGTCCATAGCGTGCGCCGTATCGCGAGCGCCGCCCGACAACATTCGGGCGATTTCCTCTATGACGACGTCCTCGGTGATGCGTCCGCCATCGGAGAGCGTGGCCATGCGCACGACCATCGCGTTGAGGTCGCGGAAGTTGCCGTGCCAGGGCGTGGAGGGGGCGAGCGCGAACTTGAGGAAGCGGGTGCGCGCCTCCTTGCTGAACGACACGTGCTTGCTCGTCCGCTGCGAATACTGCAGCAGCTCGTAGTCCAGGTTCGGCTCGATGTCCTCACGGCGTTCGGCGAGTCCGGGCATCTGGAAGCTCCAGAGGTCGATGCGGGCGAGGAGGTCGCGGCGGAACTTGCCGCTCGTCACGTCGTCCATGAGATTACGGTTCGTACCGCAGATGAGTTGGAAGTCGCTGTGTTCGTCCTTGGCGGCGCCGAGCGGACGGTAGGTCTTCTCCTCGATCGCCTTGAGGAGCATTGTCTGAGCCTCCATCGGCAGTTCGCCGATCTCGTCGAGGAAGATGATGCCGCCGTCGGCCTCCTTGAGAAACCCGGCGTGATCGGCTCCGGCGCCGGAGAACGAACCTTTCTTGTGTCCGAAAAGGGCGGACTTCGCGAGGTCGCCGCCGAGCGTCGCGCAGTTGACGGCCACGAAGTCGCCCTTGACCTTGCCGGACTGCTTCTTGAGCAGGTAGATCTGCTTGGCGAGCTGGCTCTTGCCCGCGCCGGTGGGGCCGGTGAGCAGGATGGGGTCGGAGGAGCGCACGGACACGCGCTCGATCGTCTCGATGAGGTGGTTGAAGTCGGCGTTGCGCGTGGCGATGCCCTGCTTGAGGAAGGAGAGGTCCTTCTGTCGTTCGGTCTCGAAGCGCTTAGCGAGCACGTCGTAGCGCGAGAGGTCGAGGTCGATCACGTTGATCGTGCCCTTGGGGTCGTTCGAGTGGCGGACGTGTCCCTCCTTCGGCGAGGACTGCACGATTTTCGCGTTGAGGTGGTGCGACTCGACGAGCAGGAAGAGACAGATCTTCTCCACGTGCGAACCGGTGGAGATGTGGATATAGTAGGAGGTCTTATCCTCGTGGAAGCATGGCGACTTGGAGTAGTCGTAGAACTTGGAGTACACCTCCTCGAAGTCCCAGGGGTCCTTTAGCTCGATGTTGTCCAACACGACCTTGGTTTCGGGTGAGACGCTTCGGATGTCGGCCTTGATACGGTCGGCGAGGTCCTTGTACGCCTTGTTGTAGATGATGTGTAGTTCGTCGATTGGGAGCTCGTCCTGCTGGACGAGTCCGATTGTGGGGCGCCAGGTGTCCCAACGCGCCGCACCCGCGCCGCCGTGGGCATCCTTCTGAGTTCCGAGAACCGATATCGCTGTTGTTTTCATGGTGCACAGTCTAACATATCCCACGGCGGAATGATAGAAGAAAATATAGTGGCTATAATTTTTCATAATGGGCTGATGAGAGAAGAGTAAGGGTTGATATCTCACGCAGAGGCGCAGAGAGGCGGAGAGCGCAGAGGGCTCTTGAGTTAATCACTATTTTGGCATTTGAGGAAATTACAACACGATATAGCAAGGCCTCCTCGGCCCTGCCGCGAGGGTGTTGACACCTTCCCCCTGCGAGAGATTCCTCTCCGCCACTGTCTTGGCACGATATCTGCTCTACAAAAGGCACAAGGAGATTACACCATGAAAAAGATGATCGAAAAAATCGTTGACGCCATCCTCGAACTCGTTGCCGGGTCGTTTGAAATCGGCCCCTGCAACCTCAAGGACGAGGAATTGTTCCCCGGTGCAGCCCGTCTGGGGGCCGCCGCCGGCTAGCAAATAGGACAGAGGACGGAAGACAAAGGACAAAGGATTGTTGCTTCGCACATTCCAAAGTCCTAAGTCCTAAATCCTCTGTCCTCTGTCCTTTGACAGCAGGAAGATTACGAAAATGAAGTGGGAAAAGTTTGAAGACGGGTACGCGATGCCCGTGAAGAGCTGGTGCGAGAACTGCGAGGAGGGCGCCGTCAAGCAGGCGGTGAACCTCGCGCACCATCCAGCGCTCGTACATCATGTGGCGCTGATGCCGGACGCGTATCAGGGCTACGGCATGCCAATCGGCGGCGTGGTGGCGGCGAAGGGCGGGTTCGATCTCTCCGAGGCGCCGCAGGCGTACAAGGACATCGAGGACGTAATCGCCTCCGAACTCGACCTCGTCGAACCTCTCGTCCGCCTCGTCCCCCTCGCCTCGTTGAAGGGGTAAAACTGATTTTCGTTGAATCCTTTTATGGAATGCAGATGCGTGCCGCAGGGAATTGTGGTACAATATTGGCGTTTCACCATGAATTACACGTCATTCATCGCATCTTCCGAGGAATACGCGCCGTCGCGCGTAGTTCTGTTCGGTGCACCGTATGATTCCACCACGAGCTTCCGTCCCGGAACGCGGTTCGGGCCGGCGGCAATCCGGTCGGAGTCGTTCGGAATCGAAACCTATTCCCCGTTGCAGGACCGCGACCTCGAGGACTTCCCGTTCTTTGACTCTGGCGACCTTGAACTGCCTTTCGGCGCACCAGACCGGGCGCTGGAGATGATTGAGGCGCAGGCGGAGGAAATCCTCGAGGCAGGGAAGATCCCGTTCCTCCTCGGCGGTGAGCACCTCGTGACGCTAGGCGCCGTGCGCGCCGTTGCGAAGCGGCATCCCGACCTGCACATCATCCACTTCGACGCCCACGCCGACCTGCGCGAGGACTATCTCGGAGTGCGCCTTTCGCACGCCTGCGTGATGCGTCGCTGCCATGATCTTCTGGGCGATGGTCGCATCTTCCAGTTCGGCATCAGGTCCGGCACGCGCGAGGAGTTTGCCTTCATGCGGGACGGGCATGTCGTGACTGAGCCGTTTTCGGATGCGACGCTTCCGCAGGTGGTGGAGTCTATTCCGCCGGATGCGCCCGTATACCTGACGATCGACATGGACGTACTCGATCCTTCAGCCTTCCCCGGCACTGGCACGCCCGAGGCCGGCGGGTTCACTTACAGGCAACTTGTCGCCGACGTGGTGCGCATCTGCGGACAGCTGAACGTGGTGGGCATCGACAACGTGGAGCTTGCGCCCACGCTTGATCCGACGGGACGCTCCACGGCGCTCGCCTGCACGTTCCTCCGTGAATGTCTGTTGGCGCTATGACTGGTTATTTCCTATTTTACTGAATCTTTGTATATTAATACAGGCCCATGGCAGTGTTCGCGTCGGGGAGAGCCGTGGCGGCTCGCCCTACCTTTTCGCCGCTAAGATGGCGGAGTTCACAGTTATCCCGCCGCGTCTCTTTTTTGTTGTTTTCGCGAAAAATGGTTGTCTCCTCAATGTGGGTATTTGGTATAATATTTGCGTTTTCCAAAAAAATTGAGCACGATGAAGGCGTCATTATTAACATTGGCAAGCAAAGAAAACACCTTGACGAAAGGTGCATCATGTTGTTGTAACCATTTGCCGAGTGGCGTGTAAACAGAGCAGAAAACAATTTCAAAAGAGAAAAGGCAATGGCAGTCAACCTGAGCAACGTCAACATCTCGCTTAACGAGTTTCAGCGCATTTCGAAGGGCGATTACAACGCGGGCGAGGTGAAGCTCGCGGGCGAAAACAAGCTCGCGAAGATGAACAACCATGTCGCCACTTGGTGGTACTCAAACAACGAGAATATTTCCCACCAGGAGACCATTGCCATCAAGCAGGCGTTCGTCAGGGCGCTTTCGCAGAATGGCGTGCAGGAAGTCGACATAAACGCCATCCGCAAGGAGCTCGGCCTCCAGCCGATGGATGCGTCGGACAGGGACCTCTACCGCCGCAGCATCATGCCGCTCAAGCGCCAGGACATCCGAAAGATCCTCGACCGCTACGCGGCGACGATAAACGCGCAGAACGACCAGAACGGCGGCGACGTACACATCCGCACATCGACGGAGCTCTTCAACAACCCGAACGGCAGGGGCGGCGTCTACGCAAAGGCGAGGACGGCCGTGAACGCGTCGCTCGAGAACCCCAACCGCGTAGTCTCAGTGACCGACGAGATCGCGCATTTCCATGCGGTCGTGATGAACACTGCCGACTACAGGTACACGGACGAGGCGGCGCGCAGCAATATCTTAAACATGGCCAGGGCACAGCTCGACAAGCTCATGCAGACGTGCGACCGCCGTCCGAGCGACGAGATCCTCGCCACCGCCGCGCTTTCGCTGGAGGGCGGACAGACGATATCCGTTCCCACCGGCATGACCCAGAAGGCGTTCGCCGAGCGCCTCGAAAACATCATCATCCGTTTCCAATGCGAGCCAAGTCCGGATCAGGAGGAGATTGATCTCGCCAACAGTTTCCGGAAAATGAGCGGACAGGAAAAGCAGGAGTTCTGGACGGCGCTCGAACACGATCCGGCGGGCGGCAAGAAGGCGCGGTCGCTTGCAATCCAGTGTCTGTACGAACGCGGCGTGGACGACTACGCCACGCTTTCTCTCGCGAACCGCCTGACCAAAAACGAAGCCATAGCCTTCGCGAGGAGCTGTGTGCTCATCCCCCTGCACGACACCCCCGACCAGATCCGGACCAGTCAATTGATCACTTCTTTTGCCGCCCGGCAGGCGGCCGAAGCGCCAGACGCCGACAAGGTTTACGTCCCGGCCACGTCGAACACCAGCTATAACAGATTAGTGTGTAACTCATTGACGCGGGGACACTTTTTCGACGGCGATTTCATTCTGCCGCAGCACCAGGAGCTTGTCGATTCGACGATTGCGACCGTTCGGTCGCGTTTAGGCGAAGCGGCAATCAAGGCCGATGCGTCCGTGACGGCCGTAATCGACGACTACGTGGCGGCAGGTTTGCAGCCGAACGATCCGGAGGCTGTGCGTCTCACGGCGGACGCCTTGCGCGAAAGCTATCTCGGGGCCGCTCTCAAGAAAGCCGCCCACACCCTTGTGTATAAGGCCGCCGCGAAGGCTATTTTTGCCGAGGGTGGCGACGCACACATGGTCCAGGTCGCGGTGAACGGCATCAAGGCCCGCCATCCTGAACTCTTCCAGCGCCTTGCGGCGGCGGGGAATCCAAATGAGGCGAACCAGATCCTGGCCGAGTTCAAGGATCGCATAGACGACATTGCCCGGCTTTGCGCCAAGCTGAGACGGATGGCAGATGGCGTCAAGGACCTGGCGCTGTACCGCATCGCCGACAAGCTTGACGTGTCGATCGACGACGTCCGCGCCGCCGACATCGCCGTTGTCAATGAACTGTGCGACAACAGCGCCCCGCGGTTGGCTGCGAAGATTCTCAAAGGCGAGACGCAGCTTACGACGGATGCAGAGTACGAGGCGGCGTTCAGACAGCTCGCGGATGACGCCACCGACGTCCTGCTGCAGAAGATGGAGGAGGTAGATGGATTGGCGGGACGCCTCGGCGCGGTCGGAGTCCGCGCCCTACCGGTGGCTGCCGGTGTCAAGGTGGCTCTTATGGGAATCAATAGGCTGGGAGATGTTGACCTCGCCTTCCTCGTCGCCGAGGCGAAGAAGATCAAGGCGGACGCACTCGCGGCGCGCCTCAACGAGAACGCGCCGATAGACCAGGTCTTCGCGGCGATGAAGAACATCTCGCAGCAGATGAAGGACCTAGCGAACAGGGCGCTGGCCGGCGTCCAGGGTTTCGACGCAGACCTCTACAATGGAATCATGGAGATCATCACGAATGTCGTCGTCCGTTCGTGCGATGGCCTCGACAGGCGCCTCGACGCGTTCGTCGCACGTCAGGACGTGAGGGCCGAGATTGACACGAATCGGTATGACGCCGGTTCCAACGTCAGCAGCATCAACGACTTCCAGTTCTGCCTGTCCAATGCAGAACTCTACCAGCCTGCCAAGTGGCAAGCGAGGCTGTCCAACGCCATCCGCGTGTCGCCGCAGGAACTCGCCGCGTTCAGGGCGGCGGGCGGGGATGTGCGCGCGGTGGAGGCCGGCTACCACAAGTCGGAGATGCCGATGCTTGCCAAGGCGTTCGCGCTCTGCAAGGCGGCGCGGCCGGAGTCCGCGCCCTACCATGTGCTGGAAGAGGTCCTCAACCCGCACAGCGACGTGCGCCGGCTCGCTTCCTACGGCGGCAGGTTCATCGAGAACGACGCACCCGTACCGGGCTTGCCCATCCCGGCCAATCCTGTCATTGGCGATCCAATCCTGAAAGAGGGCGACGTCCGCTTCACGTTCCGCTTCCCGGACGGGCAGACGCTGTTCTCGGTCGCCGGGTCCGGGGTCGATCCGAAAGTCATCCAGAACACGAACGCCATCGCCCAGAAGATCGAGAAACTCTGCGGCAGCGTCCACCAGAAGCAGCTTGCGAACGTCTATTACCTCCGTGCCCAGAACGGGGAGATGCCAAACGTATGCAGTGGCTTCATGGACCAGAAAGTCCATTGCACGGAGCATACGGCGCTGAAGTACAGCTTCTCGAAGGACGCCCTGACCGGCGACGTCAAGATCGCCTACAGCGAGCCGGACGGCTTCCCGTTCAAGTTCCACTGGACGGCGACCGTCGCCCTAGACGGGACCATTACGACAACCAAGATGATTATAGAGCCATGAAGGAAGAGATTGAGTCGATATTGAAAGAAATTGGAGCGAGAAACGGGTTGGAGATTGCGTTTTGCGAAGACGGCGCCTGCCCGCTGGAACTCGCCGACGGGCGTGTGCTCCTCATTCAGAAGCGTGCCAATCTGGACGAGCTCGATTTCGTCGCAACACTCGGCCCCGTCCCCAAGGAGGTTCGCGCCGATGTCTTCACCGGCCTTCTGGCAGCCAACTACTACTGGACGGAGACCTTTGGCGCGACCATCTCCTGGAATGTCGATCTCGATGAGGTGGTCATCATATACCCGTTCCATCTCGCAGACGCGACGCAGGAGTCCGTTGAAACCGTATTCAAGCGTTTCGTGGATCTCCAGGCGGCGTGGTCCGAGCGCCTGGCCGGAATGATCGAACGCGCGAAGGAGGAGGCTTCCGGCGCACTTGACGAGGACGATGAGGAAGAGTTCTCAGACGACGATGACGGAAAAGCCAGATTCATCATCACCCCATAGTCCACGAGAAAAGGTGGCATAATATGTTGACAATCACCGATTATAAGAACTGGGCCACGCATGGCCAGCCTGTGGGGGCAGCGCTGAACCACGATGCGACTGCGCTCGAGGCCGCACCGAACCAGGCCGGATTTTTCGCCCGCATGTTCAACACCAAGAGCGCCCAGGCAGTGCGCAACTCGCGCAGCGCCGTGATGAAGGACTTCACCCGCGCCCTCGGTGCCAGATACGGCGTCACCATCGCGCAGCAGGCCATCACTGCGGCAGGACTCTCCCAGACGTCGGAACTCAGGGGATTGAACATCCTTTCCGCCATAACGGCAGCCAAGCAACTTCGCGCGCAAATGCTGCAGGCGCCTGTGAGCAGCAATCTCCGCCTCGGCAACACGGACGTTTCCCAGAACCATGTTGGGGTTTTCTTGGAGGACAAAAACAATGTCGTGACCAAATTCCTCAAGATGCGCGCCGTCGCCGTACAACTGCTCGGGGAGTTCCCGCTCTGCCCGGAGGACTACGGCAAGTTCCACGACCGTGCAACTGCCCTCGTGGAAAGGCTCGTCAAGCTCAGGTGCAAGGCAGACGTCCACGACAACATTCCCGAGGGAATCCCGCCGCAAGACTTCAAGGACGGCTTGGACAGCCTGATCAAGGCCATTTACACAAAGGACGCCAAGTCAAGCGACTTCCTGTCCGGCTTGCCGCTCAGCGAAGGGAACATTCAGGACTACAAGGACATCTGGCGGGACTCCGCGATCAACGCCATGGTCGCCCTGCGTCAGGCCGCCGCCGCACGAAACAACGCGAATGCCGTCAGCTCGATCGACCGCGCAATCGCCCAGCTTCGCGAAAACCCCAATGTCATCAATGACTTCAACGAGAACACGCCCCTCTCCAAGGAAGTGGCGAGGGATCACGTGAAGCCGTTCGTCGTCAACCTGGTCAAGCGCCAGCTGGCACACGATCACGTGCGGGGTTTCAAGGTGGACGCCGCCGATGTCCTCAAGAAAATCAAGATCGGGTACAGGACGGCTCTCAACCAACGCCCCTGGGAGGTCGTAAGCAAGACCATTTCGGCATCCGTCGGCAACCGTCCAGTCGAGCTCAAGAGCACGATAGCGCCGGCGGGACGGCTCGGGCACTCCGCCGGTTCGCCGCGCGGCCCGATCGCCGAAGGCTACCCGGACGACGTGAACGGCTACATGTGCCATACGGCGGATACAAACCATGCCGTGAACCTCGCCGTGTCGAGCCTGGCCGTCGGCGAGCCCGGCGGCGCGCAGAAGCTTGCGTTCTCCGGCGTCCGCCACGGCGTACACTGCGCATGGGAGATTCGCAGCGACGCTGCCCGTGCCGAGGCGAACAAGAACCGCGCGCGGGAAGCGGTGATCGCGGCCTTCATCGCGAAGTTCGACGTCGCCGGCACCGCCGAGCAGCTGCCCCAGGCGGACGAGAACGGCACAACCACCGTCAACCTGAGCATGACGTCGGTCTCGCTGCTGACGCCCGACATGTTACGTCGCAACTTCAATCTGAGCTCCGGCTCGAACGAATCCCGCATGCTCAGCGAGCAGAACGCCGCCTGGGACGCGATTGCGCAGGAAGGCGTCGATTTCGAATACAACGGAAGGCAAATCCATATCCAGCCGCAGATCCTGAAATTCAACTTCGGCGTCAACACGGGCGCGGTCAACTGGCCCGGGTTCGTGAAGTTCTTCATCGGCGGCTGGGATGTTTCCGACAACATGAACGGAGTGGCTTTCGGGGCATTGCGGCAGGAAGCCGAGACGTTCATCCAGAACCATCCCGAAGCCCCAAGGACTCCTGCGGTCAGCACGCTTCTCGAACAGTGTAGGAGGGCCCTTGAGGCCAAGGCGGAGCGTACGGATTCCCACGACGCCTACAAGCTCGCCGCCCGCATCGCGGTGCTGAGCCAGCTGATCGGCAACGTGCCGTGCTGGAACTGCAAGAGCGGCAAGGACCGTACCGGCGAGATGGACGTGGAGTGCAAGTTCCTATCCACGCTGATCGCACGCTGCGAGCAGATTCCGGAGCCCGGCGCGAGGCTCACGGAGGCGCAGAAGGGGCTTTTCCGCTCGATTGCGCTTGAAGGCGGAAACTTCGACATCCAGAAGATGAACACGGGCCTCGCGGGCTTCAAGACGGGCGGCGTGAGCTCGATCCCCGAACGCCTTGGCGGCAAGGAATACCGCGACGTACACCGCGGCGGATCAGACCACGTGAACGTGTGACCTTTCACCCAAGCTGGATGACGAAGACATGAGCGCAAAAAAGAAAAGGATGGAAAAATGACGGTTTTTGAATCGCTGATTGCGGAATTCTCCGAGAAGACGGGCGCGCAACTTTCGCCCGGGCGTGACGGGTCCGTCTCGCTTGAGGCGGATGGCATCTACATAACAGTGCAGAGTCGTGAGGCGCGCGGGGATGCTGTTCTGTTTTCTTTCCCGCTGGGCGACATGAAGCCCGAGCCGGCGACGATGGAAAAGGCGCTTGAGCTTGCTGCGCACGGCTTGGGGACCGACGGGTTCTACCTCGGCATTTCCGGCGGGGCGTTCGTCCTTTCCGGCGCGATGCCGGTGGAAGGGACAAGAGCCGAGGATTTCGCGAAAAAGCTTCTTTCTCTCGCCGCCGCCACTGTCAAGGTGGAGACGGCTTTGTCCCGCGCAATCGCAGAATACGTGGAAACCGAAGTCGGGCGCGAAGAAAATTCCGTCATTGTCGGTAACCTTTCCGTGCTTCATGTGTAAACAGGGTGTAAAACACCGAAAGGAGCACTGCTATGAAAATCAATTCAGAGAGCATTCTTACGCTTGACGCGAACAAGAACTACTACATCGCCAACTCTACAGGCGAAATCAAGGAGGCCGGGCTTTGGCAGAGGTTCAAGTGTTTCTTCGGCGTCGGCGACGGCCGGGCGAAGGTGCAGAAGCTCGCGGAGCAAGTTAAGGCCGCGCTTCTTGCCGACGGCGGCGTGAACAGCGAGGAAACCTTGAACGAGGAAATGGGGCGGCTGGACCTCACCAGTTCCCTTTCGGGCGCGTCTCTCAAGGCGATTGCAACGCGCTTCCGCACCGACCATGCCGACAACGTGGCCAAGGCCGACGCGGGGCGTCTTGTGGAGGCCAAGGTCAATGAGTTCGTGAGTCTCCACTCCAATCCGAACGACCTTGCGGCGTCGTTCCGCATTCATCCCGATCCTCAAAACCTCGACTACATGAAGCGGCTTGCGACGATGGTTGCCAAGAGCGCGACTGTCAACGTGAACGCCAATACCGACAAGGAGACTCTTGGGCCTAAAATCGCGCATCGTCTGCGTTCGTTCCTGGGCATCGTCGATGTGGCGATCAACACGCCCAACCCATGCTGGGAAAACCGCAAGGAGTACGACCTTCCCGACGGCACGAAGGCGCGTTTGAAGCTTCCCCTCCCCGTTCTGAACGAACTTAGCTTCAAGGTTTTCGCCTCGTGTCTGTTCAACCGTGACGGCGAAATGATCGGCGGTTCCGTCGCCGGAATGCAGCTGCGGAGTTTCCCGTCCAGCCTCCTTACGGGCGCAGTGAAGGACGCCGTCCTCAATGCGGAGATTCCCATGGATCTCGTAAAGACGTGCAACAACGCCTTCCTGAACTGTTTCACCGATCCGGCGGCGAAGTTCTCCGATTTGCACAAGGGCATCCTCGATGAACTCCGCGACGAGATGGTTTCGCGTTATGGCAATGCGGTGGATAAAAACGCCGACGTGTTTGCCTTTGGAAATGGGGCGCGTATGCGCGAACTGCTCGAGGGCGTGGTTCAGAGCGCCACGGAGGCGGGGCGTCTCGTGCGTGCCAGCGAAATCAAGGACGCCCTCCGCAACGAGTTCAGCATCGGTGCCGAGAAGATGGCAGAAGGACTGAAATAGTGGCGATAAACCTTGACCATTCGGTGTACGGGCGCAGTTCAGGGCGTTCCAGGTGCTCGCGAGCGAGGCGGGGCTCTCCCAAGACTCCCTCGTGAGCGTCGATGATGCCGGTCGGGGCAAGGGTTTGCTGAACAAGGACGGCGAGCGGAGAACAATCGTCGTCAAGAAGGACGGCGACCAAATCAAGTCCTTCGACAACCCGTTCTTCAGCAGGAACCAAGTCCAAAAGGACCTCAACAACGAGGTGCGAAATCTCTTCAAGGAGACTGTCCTCAAGATCTGCGGCGTTGGCACTTTGGACGAGCTTCCGAAATCCGTCCTCGACGTGATGAAGGCGGGCGACTACGACAACAAGGGTCACCCGCTTTCCGTGCGCCGCATCCGGGCCGTGACGCAGGCGATCGTGGCGGAGACGAAGAAGTCCGCGCTGGCGGATGCAAAGCAGACGGCGTTGGAGCTGTTCGGGTCTTTGGATGTCGAGGCCGAGGCGCTGAAGCTTGGTTTCACGAAGGCGGAGCTTCCGAAACTGGCCCGCGCAACGCGCTTCTACGCCCAGTCGGCGGGAGTTGACGAGATGACGGCGATGCGCGAGGTGGCCACGTACGGCACGAAGGCCAACCGTCTTGCGTTCTACGGCGGACGCTTCCTCGAAAGCGCCGAGAACTTCAAGGCCGGCATGGAACTTCTCGATTCCTTCAGGGACTGGTACGGGGATTTGAACCGTTTCGTACACGACAACAACAAGGGCAAGCATTTCGCGGACGCCAAGACTCTCACCCATTTGAACGTGGAATACAAGATTGCCGACAAGGTGAACGCGCATGGCCAGCCGGGTCTTGAGGCGATGATATTCCAGGACATCGCCGCCGACCGGAAGTTCAACTTGAGGAAGCGGGGCGAGGATGCGTTCGGCTTCGCGAACAATGCGGCGATGCGCTACTTCGGCCGAAACAGCCAGAACTCCATATTCGGTACGGTATTCAATGTGCCGCCCGCGAAACGCCGCGTCCTCTTCGCCGCGAACGACGCGCTGACGCCGCTGATCAAGGACGCCAACACAGCCGCGCTTTTCGAGAACAACAAGAAGGGAAGGGCCATTCTTGGCAACGGCATCTTCGTGTCGCGCGTGCTCAAGCACATCGACGCACTCGAGGCCATCATCGCCAAGAAGGGCAAGCTTACGGCGAAGGACGTCTTCAGGACGTGTTTCCCCGACATAGACGCAAAAGCCATGCTGCAGGCTAGGACAGACGAGCGGGTGGCGCAATTTGACAATGCGATCGCGAAGCTGAAAAGTCGGGGCGGCGACCCGCAGCGGATAAAGCAGTATGAGGACGCGCACAAAGCCGAGCTTGCCGTCGCGCGCACGGCTAAGGACGACGACCTTTACTGCCTCGCGACGCTCAACTACTGGTATGACGACCATCTCCGCATGAGAATACGGAACGAACTGGAGAAGGGCGGCCTTGCCGGCGGCGGAAGCGCGGGGAGCGCAACGGTGTCGATACTTGAAACTATGGTCTCGTCCGGCTGCACCGTGGACGAGGTGCTTGAGGCCTACCGCAAGAAAGAACCCCTGCCGATCGGCAAATACCAGTCCGGCTACTCGATGAATCTGGACGAATTCCCGAGCAGGGGTCTCAAGCAGATGAAGCTTGACCTCACGCGCGGCACCAACTACTCAAAGGGCGGCACCGAAGAAAACTACCTGGAACCCGACGAGCAGAAGTTCGGCTTCACGTTCCCCGACGGCCCGGCGTTCACCTGCGGCACCAACGCGGACGCGGAGGAGGTCGAGACGAAGGTCAGGAGCCTCTGCGGCGAAGACCACGAACTTCAGGCGCAGATCGTAGGCGCGAACCTCAGCCAGGACGCGGCCGTTCCCATCAAGGGTTCGCTCGCGCGTTTCAACATCCACAACGACGAACACGCCGTGCTCAACTACTCCCTCTCCAAGGACGACGACACCGGAGCGGTCACGATAAGGTATTCCAGCCCAGACAGCCTGCCGGTCAGCTTCTCCTGGACGTGTACGGTCGGCGTGGACGGCACCAGCACGACGACTCCGCTGGAGTTGAAAGGCAGTAACCTTTTCGAGTTTCGTGCGTAAACAGAGCAGAAAACAATTCCAACAAAACCAAATAAGGAGGATAAAGCATGAGCGGACACGGCAGCTTCAAGGTGATCGGCAGCTACAATCCGATAAACACGATCCACATCGGCAACGTTGATAACATTCAACAGCCGAATGCCAATCCACCGCTGGCGAACGTAGGCGGGGCAGAATAGCAGAACGATGCACCCGGGACTATCAGCCCGCACGAACTCTCGAAGAAGCTCGATGTCTTGCTCGTTCAGGCAGGGAGACTCTCGACGAAGGGAATTGACGCAGCGGCGCTCAAATCCAAGGTTGGCGAATTCGGACTCGGGAAGTCGGATCTGAAGGCGCTCAACAAGCTCATAGACAACGCGGCGAAGAAGCTGAACGCGCTCGACAAGTTCACCGGGAGGCAGCTTGCGGATGCGACAGTAAACAGCGCGGGCAATGATTTGAACTGCATGTACGGCTGGAACGTGAAGACTCCGGAGGGCAAGGCAATCAAGGATGCGATTGACGCGCAGGCGGCGCTTTCCGAGAAGATCGGGCTGCTCATCAACGGACAGGGGCTGACCTCCAAGGCAAAGGTCGTCCTGTTGACGGCCGCGATGACGTGCGACCGGCGGGCGTGCGAAATCGAAACCCTTGTGATGCAGTTCGCCGACGCCTTTTCAAAGATGTCGAACAATGACGTCAATACGCTCGACAGGGATGTTCGCGCCAGGCTCGACACGAAGATTTTCGAGCTCATGGGAGAGAAGTCCGTTTCGATGCACGGCAACGCCGAGGCGCTTGCGCACATGAAGGAGAAGCTCCAGCCGCTCGCGAAGCGTCTGGACGATTTCTCCGCCAATCCTGACAGGCGCATCACCAGCGAGGTCTTCTCGTCAATGCGCATGGAGCTAGCCGATGCGAAGGCGGCGTTCAATACGCTTGCCACCGTTGGCTACAAGGTGGGCGAGAGCCGCGAAATTCCCGACAAGGCGTTCATGGATGCAGGCAAGGCCATCCTTGCGCAGATCGAAACGCGCATGGAAAATGCTCGCAGGAAACTCGCGCAGGCCGCGCTCAATTCCTACATCGACAGCCTGTTCGCGCCGCCGAAGACGCTGAATCTGCTGGACGCTAAGTTCCGTCCACTGCTGAAGATCTTCGCGCCGAATGCCGTGAGTATCGCCCGCGAGAAGGAGACGGTGCGCAACGCCGCGCTGGAATACGCAAAGAATCCAATGCCCGTCTTTTCGGACTGCGCTTAGAGGTAATTACACCGGCTTGCGTATCCACGCGGACGTCGATGGGGTGTCGCAGGGATACGTTGACGTTGCCAGCAAGACATGGACGGACAAGGCCATCGTCCTGAACCTGACCGCAGGCGAGCACGTCATCGCCTTGCGCGGAATCAAGGGCGGCGGAACCAATCCATGTGGCGGAGCCGACAAGATATCGCTTGTGCGCGTGCGCAACGCGGCAACCTGCGTGACGAACTCGACCGAAACGCTTTCCGAACTGCACATGAACATCGCGTCGGGAACGCTGCGCAATGACCATTTGCCGATTGGGGGCAACCTGAAGCTCGTCAAGGAGGGCTCCGGCACGTATGTTTCTGGAATGGTGCAGACTTATTCCGGAGGGACGCTTGTGGCTGGCGGAACGGCGCAGCCTCCGGATGGGACGGGCGCGAACGCCACGTACAGCGGGACGAAGTACAGGGCGTTCGGCACGGGCGTGCTAACCGTGTCGGAGGGGGCGGTCTTCGACCTTCGCGGCAATTACGACTACACCTACATCGCCCTTGACGGCGGCACGTTGAGGAACAGTGGTTTCCACATGACCCAAACCTCCTGGGGTGGAGCATCCCTGGTGGCGTTGACGAAAGACTCCTACATCGACATGAAGGTGAAGATTGTGTTTGGAACTGGCATCGATGCGGTTGACCTCAACGGGAAAACTCTTTTTGTGAATGCGACACCAGGCGCTGTTCTTACTGTAAGGTGTCAGAGCATCGAGAATGGGACGATATCGTCTTCTGGCGGGGGATGGCTGGACGTTTCTTGCCGCGACATGAGCGGTGTACGTCTTGAAGTGGCAAGTTCATTCAACCTGGTTGCAAACGTCGAGGTCATTGACTACACGAGTTCATACTTGGCGAGCAACTATGATGGAGTGGCTGGCAACAATGGAAGCGGAGTGATTGGCGTTGCGGGGGTGTTCAAGCCACTGACGGACTACTGGCACGCATGCGAACTGCATGGAGGCGCGACAATCGACCTATCGGAGAGGACCAGTGAACTGTCCGCCGTCTCGCTCTTCAGCAAGGGAGCGAAGAATCTTGCCTTCACGACCGGTGCGCGGGTGAACGTGAAGTTGGGTACGCGGTCCGTTTCCGCCGGCGAGAGGATCATCGGCTGGACCGAAGACACGAAGCCGGCCAACGTCGGCACGGTGAAGTTCGTGCGCGGCGATGCGGATCGCAACTACGGGTTTGTCGTGAAAGATGACGGTCTGTATATTGCCAAGGGCATGATGGTAATTGTCAGGTAACCCGTGTCCAACATCCCGATCTTCGGCGGCGGAAGTGCGCCAGATCCGTTTCGCGCCCATTTCCGGACATTTCGGTCAGCAGAACATCATCGACTGCAGTGCGCGTTGTAACAGTGGGGGCGAGCCGCTCACGATTCCCCCGACCTGATGAAGGCCCATGCGCACCTCGACTCGCTCGTTGGAAGAGCTTCCAATCACTGTCTGTGATCCGTGACACCTAGGTGTCAGGGGTTGTGACACCTAGGTGTCAGAGGGTATGACACCTAGGTGTCATAGGGTGTGACACCTAGGTGTCACAAATCGGCGCTCTAAAGGTCATAACAAACAGGAAAGCAGTTCAAAGGCAAACGCAAAGGTCGCAAAGTGCTATTGGGGAATTGGGAATTGGGAATTGGGAATAATCCAGACCTATAACTTCATTGTGAATTCTCTTAGTTGCTTTCGCTATTGCGAATTTCGGAGTTATGGCGTTATCTTGAGCCTAGACCAAAGCGGGGGTTGTCGGCTGTTGGGAAGGTACATGACCCTTATCTTTTACGTGAACTCATCATACGGAGCTGATTTTGTGATATTCGGCGATAGTCCGCCTGTTTTGTTATTTTTGGCTTTTCATGGATTCACATTCGTTTCACATTGGATTCACCATGAGTTCACCGTGGATTCACAATTGAGAAGGCTCGGCGGAGAATTACGCGAATGCGTCCACGACAAGCTGCGGGCGAGACGTCCGCCAGGACAGATGGATTCAGGTGTTGCTGAAGAATTGGAACGAGGCGTAGACGTCTTGTCCGTGTTCGACGGGGTCGAGGCCAAAATGATGATGCGGATGTTTTCCGCAGCGCACTTGAACTCTTCATGAACGTCCACGCCCCAGCTGATGTTGCCAAGACACCAAAGCGATGGTCAGTTCCAGTATGCCGCCCGACAGGACTTGTCGCTGACCCGTTCGCCCATGAGGACTGGCACGTACTGATTTATGAGAATCGTGACGAGTGAAGGGGCTGACGGTTGCCTATCGCATTCGACAACACAGTGCGCGCGATGGTCTGTTTCTCCGGATTTCTGCTATCCACAAAATAGACGAACACGTTGGTGTCTAAGAATTTCATGCGTACACCGTTTCGGGTTCGTAAGCATCGGTACGGTTGAACTTATACGCCTCTCCTGCGAGCCGCGCGCCTGTTCTTCTTGTCAGCTCATCTAATTTTGACATGACTTCGTTCGCCTCACGCCGTCGTTTCAGCTCAGCTGCAAGATAATCAAGGAACATCCGCTCAAGCGTCGTGCCATGAACGGTCACATAATCACAAGCCTCCTGTGCCATCGCAGGGGGGAGATCGATTGTTATGCTCATGTGTGTAGCTCCTTTCTTTGTCAAATTTCTTTTTTGTTCCGGTTGGTACGCCCTTACGTTGGCACACACCCGTGTGTGCGGCAGTTGTTATTCGTCGACTCCTCGCGGAACGTGGAAAAGCATATCAAAAGGCCGCCGTTGCGGCAAGCAGGAAATCGGCAGAGGGGGATGCCTAACTGAACTTGACCTGAGTGAGGAGGATGAGCGCGACGGCGGCGAGCATGAGCGCCGAGAGGAGCTTGAGGCAGGCCGTGGCCTTTGCCGAACCGAGCAGACGCGTGCGGAAGAAATCGGCGGCGAGGATAATCGGGAAGTAGATGAATGGTACGAGCGCGCAGAAAAGCGTACCGAGGAACAATACCTGCACGGCGGGCGGGAACGTTGATTCTTGCTGCGTGAAGTTCGGCAGGAACGCCAGGAAGAAGAGAATGGTGAGCGGATTCGACATCGCCATGAACACGCCGCGTCCCACAAGCCGCCAGCCTCTGGCCTTCGCCGGATTGAGCGCGTTTTCGCCGCGCTGCCTGAATCCCGCATACGCCTCCTTGAACGAGCCGAACGCCAAGTAGCCGATATAGACGATGCCGACGAGCTGGATCGCCGTCATCACCGTCGGGTGGGACGTGAAGAACGAAGCGACACCTGCCGCGAGCAGCCAGATCCACAGCCAACAGCCAAGCACGAGCCCGGCCATCAGCGTGGAGGCGCGGGCCTTGCCGTCGGAGATGGCCGTGGCAAGCGTACACATCAAATCCGGTCCCGGCTTGATGATGAGCGCGATGCATCCGATGACGTAGGTAACGAGCATGAGGGATTTGGAAAACCTGTATGGCGAAACATCGTGCAGCAATTAGGATTCTGGCTCGGGAGAAGAGAGATGGCGTATAATGGCGCGTGCCGTGTATTCATTGATTTCAGAATGGCGGGGAACAGCCTCAACGGCACCGGTAATGACATTGCGGTAGATGTCATGTGCTGAACCGTGCCGGGCGAGGACACAGCCCTCTTCGCGAAGTCGTTGAAGAAGAACAACGCGTTTCACGCGAACTCCATGACTCCGGCATGGCGAGGAGTCTCGTTGAAAACACCTTCGTCAATGAAGGTACGCAGGTCACGAAGCATGAACTCGAGTTCCTGTAGATCATGGCCCTGGGTCGAATGGTCAGGGTAGTCATTCCAATAACCAACGTACCATCCGTCTGGCGTTGTCCAGTAAGTATAAGGTATTTGTTGCATGGCTTGTTTCCGTTTGCGGATAGTATACCACAAAATCGGTGTGTGAGGACGAGGAACATGAAAAAGAACTGCGCGCGATTTTGACATTATCAATGTGATCTTATTTCAGGTTGCACGAGTTAAGAGGTTTTGGTAAACTACTTGCAAAGCAAAGGAAAGGCTATTTCTATGAGATTTCTTTACAAAAAGTTCTTGTTGTTTCTTTTTATAATTCCCTGTGCCTGTGCCTTTGCTTTTAGTAATGAGTTTTCATGTATGGACGCACCTCGTGAATGGACGGATCATAAAGGGATTAAATTGACAGCTTCTTGGGAGCACGTTTCTCAAGATGGTACTGTCGTGTGGTTAGGAATCAAGGGGAAAAAAACTCTAAAGCTACCTGTGTCCCGTTTGTCAGCCACAGATCAGCTTTTTGTTTCAAGTTACATCGCGCGATTGAAAAGTCTGGGCTATGTTTGGAATGACGGTGTTTGGATGTCGCCATCTTTAGTACGAGAAATTAATTATGTTAAGAGGGCCCGTTCTCTTGTACAGGAGAAATCTCCCCGAGATTTGATCTCTTTTCGTGTCGTTCAGGCTTTATCTTATGGTGCTTTGTGCCGCATTGGAGAAAAAAGCGCATATTCTGATACTATTTTTTACTCCGGACCTTTGTTTTACTGGAACGTTGGACAAAAGAACCTAGTTGCTAATGAAGAAATATATAAAAACAAGCAGCTATATTGGGCTGGAACTTACCAATATGAAACTGTTAAGGGTACTGTCAATACAGTTCTTTGGTATGTTGATGATTTCAACCGTGCCGTCTATCTCGTCCGTGGCAAATTCGGTTTCTTCGACAAGGGGGATTCTCGTTTCGTAGACTTTGACGATTCTAATGCGCCTCCTTCAACATCAGGTTCTCCAGCTGAGAAACCGAAAGACGATGCTGTTGTTTCTGCTTACGGCTCAGGTTTCTTTATTTCTACCAATGGGTTCTTAGTTACTAATCATCATGTTGTTGATGGTGGTAAAAGGTTTTCAATTCTTAGCGATTGTGGTGAATTCTCCGCTAAGCTTATCGCCAAGGATCCCAATACTGATCTTGCCGTTTTAAAAGTTGATGGATCATTCACTGCTCTGTCTCTGTCTTCTGACAAAAACGCACGTCTTGGACAGGACATTTTCGTAATGGGTTTTCCTCGTCCTTCCGACCAAGGTTTCGCTCCTAAAGTCACCAAAGGTGTCATTAGCTCCTTAAAGGGTTTGCAGGATAATCCCACTCGGTACCAAATTGATGCGAGTATACAACCGGGTAATTCTGGTGGCCCGGTTTGTGATGCCCATGGCAATCTTGTTGCTGTTGCCGTTTCAAGTTTGAGTGCAAAATACTTTTTGAAACACGAGGGATCCTTGCCCCAGAACGTCAACTATGCCATTAAGAAATCCTATCTCTTGGCATTCCTTGATTCAATTCCTGAATTGGCAAACTGCCATCGTATCGCTCGTGCTGATTTCTCTCGATTTGAAGATGCTGTCGCTTTTGTTCAGAAATGTGTGGTTCTGATCAAAGTCTATTGATACCATCGACTCGTATTATGGCCTGACACATTGCTTGTACAAGTTCTCGTGTATTGCTGAAAAATCATCTTGTATGAAGGTTGAGATGTCAGAAAACTTGGCACAAATAAGTCGGCGTCGGCATTTTACAGGTGATCCAGACGAGATATTGAGTGTGTCGGAGGTCTGTAAGATTCTGCGCATTAGCGATAGAGAGGTCAAGTACGCTATGGACCGCTACGCTCAAACACACGGGGAACGAGGTCTGCCATTTTTGCCAGGGAAACGTCGCAAGATACGCCGCCGTTCGATCACGACTTGGTTGGATCGCGAAGAAGAATTAGCGGCGTGTCGGTAGAGGCGTTGATTAGGCTCATCACAAGTTACTTGGCATGCGCCAGTCGGTGCGGGGTGAGAGCAAGAGCGTGATCTTCGGGCCGTCGGGAACGTGCCTCCTTGAACGAGCCGAACGCCAAGTAGCCGATATATACGATGCCGACGGGCTGGATCGCCGTCATCACCGTCGGGTGGGACGTGAAGAACGAAGCGACCCCTGCCGCGAGAAGCCAGATCCACAGCCAGCAGCCAAGTACGAGCCCGGCCATCAGCGTGGAGGCGCGGGCCTTGCCGTCGGAAATGGCCGTGGCAAGCGTACACATCAAATCCGGTCCCGGCTTGATGATGAGCGCGATGTACCCGATGATGTAGGTTGTAATCATTATTTGCCGCCGTGCTTGTGTCCCATCTGGAGGGGACGCACGAGGTTATAGGCCATCATCACGGCGAGGAAGGCGGCCGATGCCCAGTGGACAACTCCAAGAGCATGGCGCGACGAAGCGGCCGCAGCCGAGGCTGGCAGAGCGTTCGGAATGAGGTTGATCGCGATACCGCAGAGAATCGCCCCGACGATGATCACGGTCACGTATGCGGCGGCGGCCTTGCGTCCGAAGAGCGCGGAAACGGTTGTGAGCGACATCGCGTTCATCGCCGGCCCCACCATCAGGAACACGAACGCCGCGCCGGGGGAGACGCCTTTCGCGACGAGCGACGCGGCAATCGGAATCGACGCCGTGGAGCAGACGTACATCGGAAAGCCCACGAACGCCATGACGGGCATCGCGATCCAGTCGCTGCCGTGGAAGGCGTCCGCGAAGAAGTTGTCCGGCACGAGCACCGTCACGAGCGCGGAAATCGCAAGGCCAATGGCGAGCGGCTTCGCGACGGAACCGAGCAGACGCCGGTACGCCTGCCAGAAAATCGCCTTGATTCCCCGCGAACCGGCGGGGGCGTCCTCCACGGCGGCGGACTCTGCATCTTCGCCGCCCACCGCGGCCACGGCCACGCCGCCGACAATGCCCGTGAGCGCGGCCGCGATCGGACGCGCTACCGCGAAAACCGGCCCCATCAGGGCGTAGGTCGCGAGGATCGAGTCGATTCCCGTCTGCGGCGTCGAGACGAGCAGCGCCGCCGTGGGGCCCTTGCCCGCCCCGTGTTTTCGCAAGCCGGTCGCAATCGGCAACACGCCGCATGAGCAGATTGGCAGCGGCACACCGATTGCGACGGCGCGCAGGACGCCACCAAATCCGGAACGTCCGCCCATCATGCGGTTGACCCAGTTCCGGGGAATCCACACGGCAATGACGCCCGCCATGAGGAAGCCGAACACGAGCCACGGCGCCATCATGGCGAAGACATGCACAAACGATTTCGCTATATCTAACATGGTAATATTCCTTGTCTTAAGCCATCTTTGCAAAACTCTCGAGCGCCTCGGCGAATGACTCGATCGTCTCATCGGCATTGCCACTCTCAATGCCCTCGCGGACACAATGCCTGAGATGCCCGTCGAGTATGATGAGCGACAGTCGGTGCAGGGCACCGTTTGCCGCATTGATCTGCGTGAGAATGTCCTCGCACGGTGCATCCGATTCGAGCATCTTCTGTACGCCGTTCAGTTGTCCGACGATCTTCTTCAGTCGCAGTTGAAGCGCCGTCACATCTTCTTTGCATCGTTTCATTGCTTTGCTTTCATATCCGAAACGGCGCATATTATACCATACCCCCGTAGGGTATGTCAATAAGGGTGGCGCGCCACGCCTGCCCGAGGGGAAAAGACGGGAATAATTGAAACTCGTCGCACACGCATTGACTTTTGAGACCGGAAATGCAATAATAATGACGCTTTTTGTTCGGGGCTATTGTACACTTGAACGAAAGCGAGGTGAGGAAATGGCAACATCAAGCATAACAGCGAACTTTAGAATCGATGACCCGAAGGCCGCTAGGGATTTCGTGGAGGCGTTTATTCGGCATTCACACAATGCCCCGACGCCGCCATCGTCTAATTTTCGTTTCGTTACGACGGTTGAGGAGATGGAGGCATTGTCCCGAAAGGAGATTTGACATGGCAAAATACCTTGATCCAAAGGCGGACGTGACCTTCAAGAAGGTTTTCGGCGAGCACAAGAATCTCGTCATAAGTCTCCTCAACGCCTTGTTGCCCCTTGACGATGGTAAGAAGGTGGAGTCGATAGAATACATGACTCCGGAGATGGTGCCGGAGACGCCACTCGGCAAGAACTCCATTGTCGATGTTCGCTGCGAGGAGACGGGCGGTCGCAAGTTCATCGTCGAGATGCAGATGGAGTGGTTCCCCGATTTTATGCAGAGGGTGCTTCTCAATGCGTCAAAGGCGTACGTGAGACAGTTGCCGAAAGGCAACGACTACAATCTGCTCCAGCCAGTCTATTCTCTTAGCCTGGTGAACCACACGTTTGAACCTGAATTGGACGGATATTACCACTACTACCATCTTGTGCACGACCTTCACACAGAAAAGGTACTTGACGGACTACACCTCGTGTTTGTGGAACTCCCGAAGTTCAAGGCGAAGAACCTCACCGAGAAGAAGATGCAGGTTCTCTGGCTTCGCTTCCTGACGGAAATCGCCCCGGACGGAGCGGACGAGGTTTCGCAAGACCTTCTCGATAACCCGCAGACAGGGGAGGCTCTGGAGATAGTCAGGGAATCCGGGCTCAATGACGAGGAACGCGCCGCATACGAAGGCTTCTGGGATCGGGTCAGCATCGAGGCCACGAAAAAAGCCTACGTGGACAGGGCATTTGCGGAGCGCGACGCGGCAAATGCCAGGGCCGACGCGGCGAGCGCGCGAGCCGACGCGGCAATAGAGAAGATGCGGGAAGACAAGCTTCAGACAGCCCGCAACCTAAAGGCCATGAATCTTACCAACGAGCAGATTGCGGCGGCGACGGGTCTTACCGTTGACGAAATCGCCGCGCTCTAACACCAATCTCAAATCGTGGAAACTGACAATGAAAGGACAAAGCCCATAGACAGTTAAAACGATAAGGCGGGGAGAAATCCGCCGACCTCCGCAAGGAGTTAAGACAATTTAGCATCAACGCTAACAAGTCGTTCCCCTGAAATACTGGTAATATTTCTTGTTGCTAACATCCAAATGTGGATGGGTAGTGATTTCTTGAACGACATGTGAGTGGAGGTGCGCCCATACAGGGGCGCATTCTCTTTCTCCATGTATTCAAGAAAAGCCGTTACCAGGGCTTCAGGGGAGTGTATGGAAAAGAAAATGCGCTCCCTTTTTCTGCATCTGACACGGTGTCCGACGATGTAGCGAGCGCGATTGACGATGCGCTCTTATGGGCAACAAGAAAGACTATAAACCTACAGTTATTGACCTGTTCTGCGGAGCAGGAGGGTTATCGTGTGGGTTTGAACGAGCAGGATATCAGATTCTGCTTGGCATAGATTCCGATGCCAAGGCACTTGAAACATTTGAATTGAATCACAATGGCACACGCTCCATCTGCGGCGACATAACGAAGATCAAGTATGAAAACGACATCAAGCCGTTGATCGAATGCAAGGCCATCGATGTGATTATCGGAGGTCCACCTTGTCAAGGCATGTCTCTTTCCGGCCCACGAAAGTTTGACGATCCGAGAAACAGGCTCTATCTGTCATATATTCGGTTGGTGTCGGAAATTCGGCCAAAGGCATTTGTAATTGAGAACGTACCCGGACTTGTGTCCCTGTTTGGAGGGAAGATAAAAGACAGAATAATTGAAAAGCTGCAAAAGCTTGGGTATCACATAAAGTTCAAGGTCCTCTCATCAGACGACTATGGCGTTCCTCAGCATCGTCGGCGTGTCGTTTTCGTTGGCGTAAGAAACGACATGGGATGCGAGTTTGAATATCCTCCGCCATCCCCACACATAGTAACATGCCGAATGGCTCTATCTGATTTGCCGCCTCTTAAATCATCCACGGGACTTGACGTGATGGATTATACGTCAAACCCGCAGAATGATTTCCAGAGGACGATGCGTGAGCATTCCATGGCAGTACGAAACCATGTTGCCGCACACCACTCAAGACATGTACAGGACATTATCGCGCTTGTGCCAGATGGCGGCAACTACAAGGATCTGCCAGATGAGTTCAAGAACAGCCGTAACTTTCATGTCGCATGGACACGGTTTGCCGCCGATAAACCCGCCCCGACTATCGACACGGGCCATCGGCATCATTTCCATTACTGCTACAATCGCGTCCCTACAGTTCGGGAATGCGCACGACTACAGTCATTCCCAGACGACTTCCTGTTCCTTGGCAACAAAACACAACAGTTCAGGCAGGTAGGAAATGCTGTGCCGCCTCTGATGGCACAGGCTATAGCAAATCAACTTCTCAAAGTTCTGGAGAATTAAATGAAAAGCATCTACAAGACACCACCGGAGTTTTTCAAGCCGCTTCATCATGTTCGCCCAAGGTTTAAAGATGACCTTGAAGGCGTTCTACTTCATTTTGCCGATTCTGTTTCTCGAATAGGACAATGTGGGAAGCGAGTATTCAATCAAAAGTTGGACAGCTGCTTAA
This sequence comes from uncultured bacterium, assembly GCA_902761035.1. Lineage (GTDB taxonomy): Bacteria > Verrucomicrobiota > Kiritimatiellia > RFP12 > UBA1067 > RUG572. The sequence goes on from CACWIW010000028.1 coordinate 35,352, forward strand.
GTGAGTATCCTGGAAATGCAACAAAGACAAAAAAGACCATTTCAAACTGGCGAACTGAAATAGCGGCACTGTTCTCTCTTGTCATGCATGGAGACGATATGTTTTCACCAAGCCGACGCTGCATGGAACTTGCACAAGGGCGCGATTTACCTGAGGCGTTCAGGAAGTTTCTCTACACGTTCCAATATCCTGGCGGGCATTTGCGTCCCGACTATTCTGCCGAACTCATACAGGCAGGGGTAAGGTTCAAACCCGTGCAAACAATATTGCGGGTATTCAAGGCTGGCAACAAGACTGGAGGCAATTCGTTCTGTTTGTCTCGAGGCGAGGTTTGCCATTGCATATGTAACGATCTTCGTGTCACCCGCGACAATGAAGATGCGGAAACAACCTTACGGAGAATTGTGGAGAACAGGCAGAACAGTCGTAAGTATATTGAAGATGGAGACGTTATAAGATATGCCGGAGATATTCTTGACTACATGCAGATAGCGGGGCTTCTAAAGACGCATAACGGAAGGGATTTCTACGTGAATTCTGCCTCGAACGGCATAATCTTGAAGTATCTTTCTTCAAATGACAGATTCGAGGGCTACGATGATTTGTATACGAAGAGCATCGTCATGGCATCAGATGTTGAGGCACGGCAGCAGAAATGGGAAGACTATGCCAATCGAGAAATGCCCGACAAATACTTTTCCATTGATATCTCAAAGCTTCTTGGTGCTGAATCGAGCGCGGCCAAGACTCTTGAGCAAGTCAGCGAACTTTACAAGTCACTTGAACAGCCGCAAGGTCAAGGGAAGTCGGAAATGACGACAGGCGACATCGGAGAACGAGGAGAAGCGCTTGTCTATGGGCATGAATGCATGAGATTGAAGAATGACGGAAGAGAGGACTTGATTCATCTTGTCAAACGCATACCGACATCTTTTGCCCTTGGTTTTGACATATCCTCTGTGGAAAGCGATACGGAGCAGAAACGATACATTGAGGTCAAGTCAACGGCTAGTTTCAAGCCGATACTTTTCAACTCAGTCCATCTTACGCCAAATGAATGGCGAGTGGCGGAAACGGAACGGAGCAGATACTACGTCTATCGTCTTTTTCTTTGTATAAGTACTGGTGAGGCTAAACTGTATATGCTTCAGGATCCAGTCGGGAAGTACAAGACTGACAAGATAACAATGATGCCATCATCTGCTGGCGGAGTTGATGTTCGATTCGACAGCAAGAAAGTCGGACAATTTGAGGAACTGTTGAAATGGAACGATTGAGGGTTGCATCATTGTTTGCCGGATGTGGCGGTACTGATGTAGGTGTACGGGGTGACTTCGCTTTTTGCGGGCGCAAGTATGCGGCTTTACCCACGCGACTCGTCTATGCCAATGATTTTGAGCCGTCAGCTTGCGACATGTTCGACAGAAACTTTCGCATAAAGATTGATCGAACGGACATACGGCAAGTGGACGTAAGCAATGTGCCGCAATATGACTTCCTGACGGCTGGATTCCCTTGCCAGAGCTTCTCGGTTGTGGCACAAAACCCTCCTCGCCTCGGAATAAAGGACAGCGATAAAGGAACGCTATTTGAAGAGGTATGCCGGTTTCTTAAGGCACATAAACCGATGGGGTTCTTATGTGAAAATGTAAAGGGGATATTGTCCGCCAATCATGGAACTGCGTTCCCGATAATCATGCGTTCTTTGCGAGACTGCGGATACTATGTCATGCACATGTTGCTAAACGCTCGGTTTTACGGTGTGCCGCAACGAAGGGAACGAGTATTTATCGTCGGTTTCAGGGATGCGGCTCTGTTGGATGCGTACAGACAGCCAATGCCAGTAACGCACAACGCAACATTGGGAGAGGTTATTGCTCTAGAAAATACTGTTCCTGATAAATACTATTTCAGCGAGAGGGCTGTCGCTGGAATGAGGGCGGCAAAGCCGGAAATGAACAAAGGGCGTATACAGAACCTGGACGAACCATGCAATACAGTTGGAGCACATCTTTGCAAGATGAGTTTGAATGGAACAGATCCTGTTCTCTGCATCAATGGGAGATATAGGAGATTTATGCCAAGTGAAGTGGCAAGAATTCAGTCTTTCCCAGATAACTATGAACTGGTTGGCTCAGAACGTGCGCAGTATAAGGCACTTGGCAATGCGATTCCACCGGTTTTGGCTTGGCATGTCATGAAGTCTGTGTGCGATGCTTTTACACTTAAGTCTTCTACCTACCATAAAACCTCGTAAGCGAAAGATGGAGACTGTTTTCACGATAGATCCCCGCCTTGCCCTGCTGAAAGGCCTGCGGCGGACGGTGCAAATACGAAAACCGCCGCCGCAGGCCAGGATTTTCTTTGGCTAGAAAGAAATCGTTGCGTTGACGCCGCCCCAGAGAATCTGGTGCTTGCCTTCTCCCATGTAACCGCGAGGGCGTCCAAGTGTAGTTGATCTGCGCGCCAACGGAGAACCACTCAGTGATCGCGTAGCTGGCCGAAAGGCCGATGGTCTGGTCGGTCAGTTCCGTGCCGCCGGACGAGTCCGTATAGGCATGATCGCCGAAACCCAGTGACGCCTTCGGTGTGAGGGTCAGCTTGTCAATCGGGTTGAAGTCACGGGAAAGCCCGAATGAGAAGTAGACCGCAGAGACGTCCGTCCCCGCCGAATCTGAATAGTTCCAGTAGGCGGATACGGTGGGCGTTGCGATGTCGTTCTTGTATGAGACGGTCGCGTAGAGTTCCTGGTCGCTGTGCCCGTTGTTGTTCGGGAATGTGTACCAGACGTGACCGGCCTCAAGTCCCACAGGACCGATTGAGTTGGCGTAGGCAAGCGTGTAGTCAACCTCCTGCAGTCCGCACGACCGGCGGCTGGTGTTGGACGTCCCTCGCTTGTGCGTGAGATCGTAACTCTGCCAGACATTTGCCGAGACGGCACCGAGGTCGCCCGCGTCGTAGCCAAGCGTGACGCTTGGCTGCCAGACGGGATTACCGTTGCAGATCATGCCGCGCCAGACGTAGTCGCTCAGCACGTCCATGGACGCCTCGATTTTCAGGCCGCCGTTGTCGGTCTTCTCCAGTTCGTTCGTCTCGGACGCGCCGACGGAGAACGCGAGCGCGGCAGAAGCAAGAAGAGAGGTTAGGGTTTTGGTTTTCATTGGAGTTTGGTCAAGGTTGAATGGTTGGGTAATGTTGCCAGTGAGGAATTGTTGCCAGTTCCAATGTTGCCAATTTCCAATTGGTATTGGTAATTGAAACTGGCAACATTGGCAATATTGGCAACATTTCTCAGGTGTTGCTGAAGAACTGGAACGAGGCGTAGGCGTCCTGTCCGTGTTCGACGAGGTCGAGGCCCTTCAGCTCGGTCTTCGGCGAGACGCGGAGGATGCCGAACTTCTTCAAGGTGAAGAAAATCGCCGCGCCCATGCTGAACGCCCAGGCGGCCGTCGCGCCCGCGCCGAGGAGTTGCACGCCCAAGAGCTTGAATCCGCCGCCGTAGAAGAGCCCCGCAAGCTCGTTGCGGTAGCCGCAGGTTGTCGGCGCGGCGAAGAGTCCGACGGCGATCGTGCCCCACACGCCGTTCACGCAGTGGACCGAGACCGCGCCGACGGGATCGTCGATGTGGACGCGGTCGAGCGCGAACACGGAGAGGACCACGAACACGCCGGCGACGAGTCCGATGACGATGGCGGCGTTCGCCGTCACAAGGTCGCAGGGCGCGGTGATCGCGACAAGTCCCGCGAGCGAGCCGTTGAGCGCCATCGTGAGGTCGGGCTTGCCCATGATGATCCACGCCGTGACGAGCGCGGCGATCGTGCCAGCGCAGGCGGCGAGGTTCGTGGTCATGGCGACGCGTCCGATGGAGCCGACGCCCGCCGTGTAGCTGCCAGGGTTGAAGCCGAACCAGCCGATCCACAGGAGGAACACGCCGAGCGTACCGAGGACGAGGCTGTGTCCGGGAATCGGATTCGCCTTGCCGTCGTGGCGGTACTTGCCAATGCGCGGTCCGAGCGCGATGGCACCTGCGAGCGCGATCCAGCCACCGACGGAGTGGACGACCGTGGAGCCGGCGAAGTCGTGGAAGCCGAGCTTCTCCAGCCAGCCCTGCGACGCTTCGCCCGCGAGACCGCCCCACATCCAGTGTCCGCTCACGGGATAGACGATCGCCGAGATGATAACCGAATAGATGAGGTAGCTCTTGAACTCGATGCGCTCCGCGACCGCGCCGGAGACGATCGTCGCGGCCGTCGCGGCGAACATGGTCTGGAAGAAGAGGAACGTCCAGTCCCATACGCCTTCGCCGTTGGCGAGGGTCGGCATGCCAAGTCCGCCCCAGCCGAACCAGCCCGCCGCCTTCGTGGCGCCGAACATGAGCGCGGCGCCGAGGATGTAGAATGCGAGCGAGCCGGCGGCGAAGTCCATGAGGTTCTTCATCATGATGTTCGCCGCGTTCTTGGCGCGGGTGAAGCCCGTCTCGACGAGCGCGAAGCCCGCCTGCATCATGAAGACGAGGATGGCTGCGATGAGCGTCCAGACGACGTTGAGGTTGGTTTGCACTGCTGGTGCTGTGATTTCAGGTGTCATTTTGAGGTTCCTTTCTCATCCAATCGCGCTCGGGCCACGTTCGCCAGTGCGGATGCGCACGCACTCCTCCATCGGCAGCACGAAGATTTTTCCGTCGCCGATGTCGCCCGTGCGCGCGCCTTCTATTATCGCCTCGATCGTCTTTTCGATGTAGTCGTCGTTGACGCCTATGGCAAGGCGCATCTTCTTATGGAGCGTCACTTCCTCCACCGCGCCGCGATAGAGATGGAGGTATCCTCCCTGCTTTCCGCACCCGAGCGCGTTGGTGACGGACATCTTGTAGATTTCGCGGGCGAACAACGCCTGCTTGACGGCATTCAACCTTTCCGGTTGGATGTAGGCTATGATCAGTTTCATTTTTCTTTCCTTGTTGCCGCGTCCATCGCGGCGACGCAGGAAGGATAGCACAAGGCGTGCCAATGAAACAAACCATGCTTTGTCGCGTCAGACCTTACAAATGCTGAAACGTCGGCAGGGTTCTGGTGCTTGAATATGTAAAAAGCAACGTCAACGCGTTCATTTCCGACCGACGGAAAAGCCTGCGCGGACGGCAAGAGAACGATCGTCGTCGAAATCCGCGCCGGGGGTCGTGAGGAGCGGACCCGCGATGCCGGCCGACATCCCCACGTAGATGCACTTCGCCGCCGTCTCGTCGCTCATGTCACGTCGCCCGCCAGCGAAACGAAGTGGAGTCGATGGATTGACAAGCCGCAGAACCGCCACTGAATCGACTACGCGCTCCGGATCAAGGATGCCACGATCGCCAAGGGGAGTCCCCTCAATCGGATGCAGCACGTTGACGGGGATCGAATCCGGCGCGATTTCCTTCAGCGCGAATGCGAATTCAACCAGTTGTTCGTCAGTCTCGCCCATGCCGATGATGCCCCCGCAGCAGATTTGGAAACCAAGTCGTTTCGCCGCATGGATCGTAGTCAGCTTATCCGCAGTCGTGTGCGTGGAACAAAGCGAGGGAAAGAGCGACGGCGCCGTTTCAAGGTTGCAGTGGACGCGCTGGAGCCCTGCGGCCTTGAGCTTCGCGAGGTCATCTTCCGAAAGGAGTCCCAACGAGGCGCAGAGACAGATTTTGGGCACGGCTGTGCGCATCGCGCGCAGGGCCGCGCATACATTCTCCACATCCTCGTGTGAAAGGCAGCGCCCGGAAGTGACGATGCCGATGCGGTCGGCACCGTTCGCCGCCGCCTCCTGCGCCGCCTTCACGCACGCCTCCGTGCCCACCCATCCGTAGGTTTCACAATCCGTCTTCCAGTGCGCCGACTGCGCGCACCATTTGCAATTTTCGCTGCAACGCCCCGAACGGGCGTTGATGATCGAGCAGAAGTCGAAGCGCTTCTCAACGCAACGCTCAGTTACCTCGTGCGCGCGCGCACGCAATTCCTCACGCCGTTCTGGTTTCAGGAGTGCGAGCGCTTCTTCTCTGCTAATTCCTTCTATCATTTACCGGCCTTCTTTTCTTTAGAAGCAAGACTCTTATTCGTGCTTGCATTTGGGCTATTCCTTTCAAGCGTCTCATTCAGGCTTCCCGTGCGGTAGCCTTGGAGATCGAGCGCGGTGTAGGAAAAACCGAATCCCTTGAACGCCGCTGAGATTTCTGCCGCGCGCGCGGCGAGGAGCGGAATATCGCCCGGCGGCACTTCGATACGCGCGAGATCTCCATGAGAGCGCACGCGCAGCTGCGAGAGCCCAAGCCCCGCATCGCGCAGCCACCGCTCGGCGCGTTCCACGCGCTCGAGCCCCGCTGCCGTGATGCGCTCGCCGTAGGGAAAACGCGAGGCGAGGCAGGCGTACGACGGCTTCTCCGCCGTAGGAAGGCCCATTTCACGCGACAGCGCGCGAATCTCCGCCTTCGTGAGACCGGCGTCGTGAAGCGGACTCTTCACGCCGAGTTCCTTGATCGCGCGCATGCCCGGACGGTAGTCGCCGTCGTCGTCCATGTTCGACCCCTCTAGCACCGCCGCAAAACCATTTGCCTGCGCAAACGCCATGATCTCTCCAAATATCGACTTCTTGCACAGGTAGCACCGATCCGGCGGATTCTCCGCGAATCCAGGAACATCCAGTTCGCTCGTGTCGATTATCTCATGGCGGATTCCCTCCGCGCGGCAGAACGCCACCGCCTCGTCGAGCTCGCGACGAGGAAATGTACTGGAACGAACCGTCACGGCTACGACGCGGTCGCCTAGTTCCTCATGCGCCACGCGCAGAAGAAACGTGGAGTCAACGCCTGCCGAGAACGCGACGGCCGCGCTCCCGATCTCGCGTAACGTCGAACGGAGGCGTGTCATTTTCTCGCTCGGACAGGGAACTGCCGTTAGGGAACTCTCTGTGGTCTTCATGTCGGGCATTATTTTACCATATCTTGCTGTAGAGGTGCTATAGCCGCGCGAAGTTCATGTACACGAGGCGGTAGTCTTCTGGGTTGTAGATGTATTCGTGCCCGTGTGGCGGCGACGTGCGGACAATCTCGCCGTCCTTTGCGGAGACGAGGCTCGTAAATGGCACGGGAGCCCACGTGCCGATGGTGAGCGGATGCGTTGAGAACGTCACGGTGTCCGCGTCGCGCCAGACATGCAGCGTGTCCCTGAAGTTGCAGTGCGCGTACAGCACCTCGCCGTCGAAGATAAGCAGGTTGAGTTTGTTTCCCTGCGCCAGTTCGGTGATTGCGGCAGAGAGCACGTTGAAACGCTCCGTCTCGTCCAAGGCATGGCGGCGGTGGTTTTGCGCCACGTTGATCTGGTCGACAAGATGGAGTAGTACGCGTTCGGAATCCGTGTCGCCGTATTGGATGCCCATGTAGTCGTTCAGGTGTGCGCCGTTGAATATCGTTCCGTTGTGCGCCAGTGTCCAGGTGCGGCCGCTGTTGTCCGCAGCCGTGAACGGGTGGCAGTTCTTGTATTCGATATGGCCGACGGTAGCCAATCGGATGTGGGCGATGAGCGTTCGTTCCTCCACCGGATCGGCGAGCAGTCGCTCGAGACTCGTGCTGCAGGTGGCGCAGACAGGCTCCTTCTCAATCGACGGCGCGCCGCCGTCGAGGAAGCGTGCGAGGCCCCACCCGTGCGGATGCGCCTCCGCATGGGAGTAGAACTCGCGCAACAGGTCGTTTCGCCGTCGCCTCTTCCGCGATGAAAATCCGAGCAACTCACACATGGCACGCCTCCATGCGGGCATAGCGCCTTTCGGGTGAATAGACCTTCTCCGCCTGATACGCGAGGATGCGCTGAAATGCCGCAGGCCACCCCGCGGAGGCGGCGAAGAACTCGTCCATCCGCTCCAGCAACTCTCCGACCGGCGTCCAGTCGAAGTCGATCCGGGCGGCGGCCTTGAACGCCGCGACGCTTTCGGCTTGCTTCTCGGCGGACAGCGTCTCGCGCTCCTGCGCGGCGCACCAGAGCATGAACAGGTGGATGAACTCCACGTCACGTACATCAACCAATCCATCGGTTAGCGGGTTCAGGTCCACGCACCGTATCTCGATGTGGTCGATGCCGTTTTCTGCGAGCGTCAGGAGATTGTTCGGGCCGCGTGGCTTGAGGCGCACGGGGTAGTAGAGTTCGCTCGGCGCGATGAGTAGCCTGTCTTGGACATATCGCGCAATGCTTTTTGCGTATGCCCGCACGCTTGAAAAGTCCAGCACGGGCACGAAACTGTTCCAGTAGCCACGTTCCGAACACCGCACGCTCGCATATTGTCCTGCCGGGCTGGCGGCGGTCAACGCGACGATCGCCCATCCCCACTTGACGCACTGCGCGGCCACATGGAGATAAAGCGCGTCGCGGTCCACTCCCGCCGCCGCGACCAGCCTTTCGCCGAACGAGAAGTTGAAGTGGATGCCGCAATACGCCATCAGCCGCTTGCCGTATTTCGCGGCAAGGTAGTCGCGGTAGGTCGATTTCCCGGCGAGCGCGCCTTCGAAACGGGCGGGGACGACCTCGGACTCGTCCGCGATCGGCGGCGGGTTGGAGTTCGTCCACAACCGCTCCCCCTGCGGCGCGATGGCCGCGCGGATCGTCGCGTCGATTTCTTTCAGTTCCGCAACTGCCGCTTCCGCCGTTGTATGGACACCGGTGTTGATCTCCGTCTGGTTCTCGCAGAAATCGCGGACGATGCGCGGGTGGTCGGGCGGAAACGGATGTGGCGTCTGCGCCATCCGTCCCTCGGCGGTCACGCGCAGGGACTCGCGCTCGAGCCCGAAGTTTCCTTCGAGCGCGTACGGGCGCAGTCTGGGCTTGCGAACGTCAAGCATGGCGTTCCTCCTCTGCCGAACCGTAGTCGAGGGCGATGGATTCAATGGATTCGCCGCGTTCGACGCAGTAGATACTGGTCGATTCCAGATAACCCATGACGTCCGCCAGCGACCGGACCGTGACGCCGTACATGCCGCAGTTGTGCGGGTTCAGCCCATGGAGGCTCTTGCTCCAGAGACTGTCGCGTCCGCACAGCGTTTCATTTTGCTTGCCGAAGGGCGAATTGGCGAAGAGGACGGCCTTGAAAGGTTCCAGGAGGTTGAAGGCGTTGATCAGGGGAACGACCGTTTCCTCGTCCGCGTCCACCTGCGTCTGCGAGGCGCAGGAGAAGAGACCGAATTCGGGATGGTCGTGGAATCGCGGCGAGCCGCCGTACTTGGAGTAGGACTTCAGGTGGTGGAGCAGCATCCGGTAACGTCCGTTTCCGATGGGGTCGGGACGGTTCTCCCGCCACCGGGGGTTGATCCCCGTGCCGGTGAGGGCGTGTCCCTGCCGCCCCAGCGCCTCCTGCAACGCGGCGTAATAAGCGGTGAAGCGGCGATGCGTCTCAATCAGGTTCTCATCGGGGCCGAAGGAGATTTCCAACGTGTTGTAGGAGCAGTCGAAAGAAAGTTCGTCGCCCGTGTTGGGGTCGGTCGCGCGGTAGATGTTGCCCGTGTCGTCGCGCACCTGGTCGGAGAAGGGAAAGCGGGAGAGGAAGTCGTCCGTCGCCGCATGCACGGCGGCGAAGTCCGTTGGCGTACCCGGCGTGCGGTTCCAAATGGGAAACTCAAGTTCAACGCCCACGCGCCGCGTGCGCGGGCGGCGCAACGGTGCGAAAAAGCGCGTTTCGAGCGCGTCCTGAAGTGTCGTAATCTGGTTTCGCATTGAATGGATTCGTTGGAGTAAGGAGATTGTCAGTTGAGTTCGGGGTGCCAGGTGAAGGCGGTGATGTTGCGCCAGCGGACTGCCGTGGGGGCACCGTCAAAGGTTGAAAGCACTTCGACCTCTGGCGCGACTTCGGTGATGGCCGGTGCGCGGATGAACGTCATCGGGACGTTCGGTTTCCCGTCGAACGTGCCGACCGTCCTGAAGCTGCCGAGTTGGCGTCCGTAGGCGTTGCGCCGCACGGTGACGGGCAGGACGCCGAACCACTGTTCGGGCCGCGTGTCGGTAAGGCTGCCGGGATCGTCGATCTTCTCCGCGAGGAGGATCAACCCTGCGCAGACGGCAAATACGGGAAGCCCGCCGTCAATGCGCTCCTTCAGCGGCATGAACATTCCGAGGTCCTTCAGTAGCTTGCCCTGTACGGTCGATTCGCCGCCGGGAAGCGCCAACAGATCCATGCCGCGTTCCAAATCCGCGAGTTGCCGGATCTCGAACGTCTCCGCACCCTGCGCGCGCCAGTACGCAGCCATCTCAGCAAACGCACCTTGAACAGATAACACTCCAATTCTCATTTTGTCGCCTTGTCCATAACTTTAATCCACCCGCCTCTTTTTGATTGTCCATGTAGAACATGCATAACATCTAAATCATCTGTATGTTTTGCATGTTCTACCTGTTCTACATGGACAAATCCTCCTCAGAGGATTATTAATTAGGTCTTTTCGGATATGGAATGACTTGCCATTTGTGATTTATGAACAATTGTGGCAATTACGATTTGTGAACAATTCTCACTTCCCCCGCTCTTCCATGATGGTCTCGATCTCCTCTGCGTTGATGCCGACCATGGCGGGGCCGAGGTTCTCGGAGAGCTTCGCAAGCAGTTTCGCATCCTGCCAGTTGGTGACGGCCTGCACGATGGCCGCCGCGCGTTTCGCGGGATCGCCGCTTTTGAAGATGCCGCTTCCCACGAATACGCCTTCCGCGCCAAGTTCCATCATAAGCGCGGCATCGGCGGGTGTGGCGACGCCTCCCGCCGCGAAGTTCACGACGGGCAGCTTGCCGTTGTCGTGGACGTACTTCACGAGATCGAGCGGCGCGGCGAGTTCCTTCGCCGCCTCGTAGAGCTCGTCCTCGCGGAGCGACACGACACGGTGAATCTCGCTCTGCATCTTGCGCATGTGTCGGACGGCCTGCACCACGTCGCCCGTGCCGGGTTCGCCTTTCGTGCGGATCATCGTCGCGCCCTCGCCGATACGACGCAGCGCCTCGCCGAGATCGCGCGCGCCGCACACGAACGGTACGGAGAATTTCGTCTTGTCGATGTGCCGCGTGTCGTCGGCCGGCGAGAGGACTTCCGACTCGTCGATGTAGTCGATCTCGATGGCCTCGAGGATGCGCGCCTCGGCGATGTGTCCGATGCGGCATTTTGCCATGACGGGAATCGAGACGGCGGCCTGTATGCCCTTGATCATCGCGGGGTCGCTCATGCGCGAGACGCCGCCGGCCGCGCGGATGTCGGCGGGGATGCGCTCAAGCGCCATCACGGCGCACGCGCCGGCGGCCTCGGCGATCTTCGCCTGTTCGGGCGTCGTCACGTCCATGATCACGCCGCCCTTGAGCATCTGCGCAAGGTTGCGGTTCAATTCCTGTCTGTCGGGTTGTTCTTCGTTCATTGCCGAAATCTCCTCATTGGTGTCGGTGGCGAACATTATAAGGTATATGCTGTGGCAAAGGGTAATTGGAAATTCCCCTTATTATCTGATAGGCAAAACCTATATCGCCCACCACCTCAACCTTATGAGTTAACCTAAAAACCGCAGTTAAACAACCTCTTCTTATTTTAGCCGCAAAGAACGCAAAGAACACAAAGAGGGGATGTGTTTCTTGATTATACATGTCGCTCTTTCTGCACGACAATTTACCCAATAGGTGAAACCCACTACCATCCCACTCCTCAAAGAAGTGAGTTCATAATGCTTAGGAATTCGTGTTTCAGCCTGTGTTCTTCGGTATAACGATGCGTTATTCTTACTCCCGTTTTTCATCACGCCGTCAAAAAGCCCCGAAAACGCGGGCTTTTCTACCCGTGCTGTCCCATTGGCCCGGCGTCGAACGGAAGAAAAGCCTGCAAATACAGGGGTTTGGCGACCTCCACCACGCGGATTCCGCCACATGCTGTCCCATTCGCCCCGAAGGATTCGAGCAGCTGCACGACGTTGCGCCGCAGCCACGCGCACGACCGCACCACGCCCGCGAGCCGCGAGAAGCTGTGCCTCCATTTCGAGACGTGCCGGAGATACCTCAGGAGCATGTGCACCAGCAGCCCCGTCCAGACCTGCCACTTGACCGCGTTCTCGTTGTAGCCGATGAAGTCGCGGATCTGGCAGGTCTGCTTGAGCTCCTTGAAGAACGTCTCGATCCCCCAACGCGCCCTGTACAGCTCCGCTATCGTCCGTGCGCTCCACTCCATGTTGTTCGTGAGGAAGGACATTTCGAGCATCTTGCCGTCGTACTCCACCTCCGCCGTGACGCAGCGGAGAACTCCGCCGTCGCAAGCGTAGGACTTCGCCGTCCCCGGCATGGCCGGCTTCACGACCTCGTCCCTCAGGACGCGGACTTTCGACTCGGTGCGCTTCCCGGCCTCGGGCTTCTCGGCGGGGCGCGAGGAAACCGTCTCCAGCTTGATGTTCCTCTTCCATCTCACGACGTAGAACACGCCGCGCATGGCAAGCGAGCACAGGAACCTGAAGTCGGTGTACGCCCTGTCCGCCACGAGGACGTCCCCGCACTTCAGGCTCGCGGTCGTCGCCTCCGCCCTCGCGGAATCGTGGTGCGATGCCTCCTCCACGATGGCGAAGGACGGAAGACGGTTGCCGAGGTCGAGGTCCATGTGGAGCTTCGCCGCGGCCTTCCGCCTCCTGTGCCGCGCCCAGTCGAAGCAGTTGAGCGTCAGCTTGATCGTGGAGGAGTCGAGGGCGTGTATGGCCCGCTCTTTGAATCGGGAAAGGAATCCCCTGTACTTGCACGACGCGAAGCCTGGGCAAATCCCCTTGAGAAAGTCGAACATCCGCCAGAACACGAGCTCGGCCATCTTCGGATTGCGCCTGCGGTTGGCGTTCGAGAATGTGTTGCGGTGCGGGATCTGCGCACCGCGCATTCGTCCCCACTCGCTCTTGAACGCCGTGGCCGCGTCGCACACGCCGTTCAGGGACTCCGTCCTCGTGAGCTGCTGGTAGATCAGCGCCAGAAGGTGGCTCCACGGGGTGAACGTCCGCGAGAGCGTCTTGGTCTCCGTTGCCGCATCGAGCACGATTTGCGGGGGTATCAGTTTGACTACCTGCTTCCAGATAGTGTATACTGTCTTCGTTGCCGCCGGTGGCGGGAATATTAGTTTTTTCATGATTCCTGTATTCTACAGGAACTCGTCGCCGGCGGCAACCCTCTGCATTTAAATCCACGGCCAACCTCCGGCAAAAATTCGCCATGCGGTCACATCAATGGGATGGTAGTGGGTGAAACCAAAGATTTTAAGATGAAGCTTAACAATTCCTGATACAACTTTCATTATAATAAACTTTGCGATCTCTGCGCTCTTTGCGGCTAAATACTAGAATCCAACTGTAACGTTTAGGGTAAATTGCAAAATCCTGTCGGAAGAAAGATTTGTCAATGTAGAATATGTGTTATATGCATGGATGTGTAAGGCGTGTGAAAAAGTTTTTACACAGCATGTAAGGGCTTGGGGTTTTTATTACCATCTACCATCTACTAACTACCAACTTTGCGCGTTGGCACGGTGTGTGCTAGACGATTTGCGGGCAAAGTCCCGGAAAGGAAAACGCAACATGACGGAAGAGACAAAGAACGCAACGCACTTCGGCGAAGACGTATTCGGCGACGAGGCGATCAGAACCTACTTGAGCAAGGACACGGCGAAGAAACTCCAGGCCACGATCCAGGAAGGCAAACCGCTCGACCCGTCCATCGCGGGCGAGGTGGCACACGGCATCCGCCACTGGGCAATGGACCGCGGCGCGACGCATTACACGCACTGGTTCCTGCCGATGACGGGCTCCACCGCCGAGAAACACGATTCATTCCTTGAGATCAAGGACGGCGAGCCGATCATGCTCTTCTCCGGAAAGAACCTCATCGTGGGCGAGCCGGACGCCTCGTCGTTTCCGTCCGGCGGCATCCGTTCCACCTTCGAGGCGCGCGGCTACACGGCGTGGGATCCGACTTCTCCTGCCTTCATCAAGCGCCACTCGAACGGTGCGACGCTCTGCATCCCGACGGCGTTCTGCGCCTACACGGGCGAGGCGCTCGACAAGAAGACTCCGCTTCTCCGCTCCATGCAGGCGCTCGACAAATCCCTCACCCGCCTCATGAAGCTCTTCGGCCGTTCCGAGGCGCATACCGGCTGCACGCTCGGAGCAGAGCAGGAATACTTCCTCATCGACAAGGAGTATTGGAAGAAGCGCCCCGACCTCGTGCTGACCGGTCGCACACTCTTCGGTGCGCCGTCCGCGAAGGGACAGCAGCTCGAGGACCACTACTTCGGCACGATCCCCGACCGCGTGCTTTCCTTCATGAACGACGTCGAGCGTGAGCTGTGGAAGCTCGGCATTCCCGCGAAGACGCGTCACAACGAAGTTGCGCCCGCGCAGTTCGAGCTCGCGCCGCAGTTCGAGGAGCTGAACCTCGCGAGCGACCACAACATGCTCGTGATGGATACGCTCCGCAACGTTGCCGAGAAGCATGGCTTCAAGTGCCTCCTCCACGAGAAACCCTACGCGGGCGTGAACGGTTCCGGCAAGCACAACAACTGGTCCGTGAACTACGGCGGCAAGAACCTGCTTGACCCCGGTACCGACCCGCACGAGAACGCGCTCTTCCTTACGGTGCTCTGCGCGATCATCGAGGCAGTGGACAAGCACGCCGACCTTCTGCGCGCCTCCGTGGCAGGCGCAGGCAACGACCACCGTCTCGGCGCGAACGAGGCACCGCCCGCCGTCATCTCCATCTACCTCGGCGACCAGCTCGCGGAGGTCATCGACCGCCTGGAGAAGGGCGAGGGCGGCAAGACGAAGAAGGCGGGCACGCTGAAGATCGGCGTGGACACGCTTCCCGCGCTTCCGAAGGATGCGACCGATCGCAACCGTACATCGCCGTTCGCGTTCACGGGCAACAAGTTCGAGTTCCGCGCGCCCGGGTCGAGCGTGTGCTGTTCGGGTCCGATGACGGTCCTCAACACCATCGTCGCCGAGGCCGTGGACCGCATCGCGGGCGAGTTGGAGAAAGCGAAGGTTGCCGGCAAGGCGAAGCCCGGCGAGCACACGCCCGCCTTCCACAACGCGTTGCAGAAGATACTCCAGGAATCCCTCAAGGCGCACAAGCGCGTCGTCTTCAACGGCAACGGCTACGAGGCCGAGTGGCCGCTGGAGGCCGAACGCCGGGGACTTCCCAACGCACCCGACACGCCGTCCGCCCTCACCGCCCTCACGAAGAAGGAGAACGCAAAGCTCTTTGAGAAATACGGCGTGATGACGGCGCGCGAGCTGGAGAGCCGCCACGAAATCTTCCTCGAGGAATACGCGAAGAAGGTGCGCATCGAGGGCGCGTGCGCGCGTGACATTGCAAGCGAGATGATCCTCCCCGCCGTGAAGGGCGAATATCTGGAGACGATCCAGGCGTTTGCGAAGGCGGAGAGCGTGGGCGTCTCCTCCGGCACGAGTGCGCTGCGCGAAAGCGCCGTGGAAATCGGCACCGGACTGGATGCGCTCAAGACCGGCATCAAGAAGCTCGACGAGGCGTTGTCCGCCGCAACGCCGTCCGCCGAAGCGGAGATCCTTTCGGCGATGCAGGCTCTGCGCACGACAGTCGATGCGCTTGAAAAGCGCGTATCCGCCGCACGCTGGCCATTGCCCAAGTACCGCGACATGTTGTTTCTGTATTAGTGGCTAGTGGTTAGTGGCATGTCGGATGAACTGAAACATGAATGTGCGGTGGCGATGGTTGTCTTGCGGCGGTCACGGGGCGACCGCCCTACCTCCGATTTTGGCGGGACGAAGCTCTCCCTTCTTCTGGAGAAGCAGCACAACAGGGGCCAGGACGGGGCGGGCGCGGCGATCCTTCGCGCCCGCCCCGTCCCCGGCGAGGTGCCGTACTGGATCGCCAAGTCCGCTTCCTCGACGCCCCTCGTGGATGTGCTTGGCGCGATTGCGAAACGCTCTGATTCATTTAGCCACAAAGAACGCAAAGAGCACAAAGAAGAAGAGGAAGAACTTTGTGATCTTTGTGATCTTTGTGGCGAAAAACAAGAAAGGATTTTCCTCGGGCATCTGCGCTACGCCACCTTCGGGAAGAACGAGGTGGCGTTTTGCCACCCGTTCGTGCATGAGGCGAGCGAACTGGAGCACACGCTCCTTCTCGCCGGCAATTTCAACCTCACGAACGCCCATGAACTTTTCGAGGATTACAGCCGACACGGGTCCTTCCCCACAAGCAAGTCCGACGGCTACCTCGTCTGCGAACTGATCGCCCACGAACTCGGGAAAGATTTTAGCCGTGTAGAACGTGTAGATCATGTAGAATTAACACCCCCAAAACTACATGTTTCTACATGTTCTACACGGTTCAAAAATATCTCGCGCGCTTTATCCACCGCTCTTGCCAATGCGGACGGTGCGTGGACGCTTTGCGGCGCGACGGGGGATGGCTGGGCGTTCTCCACGCGCGATCCGCATGGCATCCGCCCCGGCTTCTACTACATCAGCGACGATGTGGTGTCCGTGGCGAGCGAACGCCCCGCCATTCAGGCCGCCTTCGACGTGCCGCCCGAAGCCGTGAAAGAGTTGCCACCCGGCCAGGCACTCATCATCTCTCCTGTTGGCGAAGTGAGGTTAGTAGATTTAGACATTCGACATTCGACAACCAACAACCGCTCTAGGGCGGCGACTGTCGAACGTGCATCTGCCACTCCATCCACTTCCCGCCCCTGCTCCTTCGAGCGCATCTACTTCTCTCGCGCCAACGACGCCGCGATCCACCGCGAGCGCAAGGCCCTCGGCGCGGCACTCCTGCCGCAAATCCTCCAATCGGCTGAAGCCGATCTCTCTGACATCTTCTTCAGCTACATCCCCAACTCAGCCCGCATCGCCTTCCATGGATTGTTGGAAAGAATATTTCATCTTATTTCACGCAGAGGCGCAGAGAGGCAGAGGTGCGGAGACTTTACAGAATTTTCTCAGCGCCTCAGCCTCTCAGCGCCTCTGCGTGATATGATCCCCCGCTTCGGGGAGGTCATCGTGAAGGACGCGAAGTTCCGCACGTTCATCGCCGATGCCGCCGCCCGCCGCGAGTTCTACAAGCACGTCTATGACGTCACCTACGGACTCGTGCGTCCCGGTCTCGATACGCTTGTCGTCCTCGACGATTCCATCGTGCGCGGCAACACGATGAAAAACGCCATTCTCCCGATGCTCGACCGGCTGGAACCGAAACGTATCGTCATCGCCTCCTCCGCGCCGCCCATCCGCTACCCCGACTGCTACGGCATCGACATGTCCACCCTCGGCGAACTCGTTGCCTTCCGCGCCCTCGTGAACCTGTTGGATGGGGAACGGGGAATGGGGAACGGGGAACGGGAATTAATCGACGCACTCAATGAATCCAAACAACTACATGTTTCTACATGTTCAACACGGACAAAATCCTGCAACCCGCTCGCTCCCCTCTATGCTCGCTTCACCGACGAGCAACATTGCGCCGAGATCGCCCGCCTCCTCACCCCGCCCGGCATGAAGGCCGAGGTGAAGGTGGTTTACCAGACGGTGAAAAATCTACGGAAATGCCTTGGAAAAACGACATTCGACAATCGGCAACTGACATCCGGGACGATAGTCCGACAGACGACACATGACGCGAGCGTATGCATCGGAGATTGGTACTTCACCGGCGACTATCCCACGCCCGGTGGCTACAAGGTGCTGTACAAGGCTCTTGGAAACTACTTAGAGCAGAAAAACGAAAGGTCTTACTGATTTTTAGCCACTACGAATCGTCACAAATACGATAGAAATTTTCATTTTTTCTGGTTACAAAATCTTCCGTCGTTTATGTGTTGGCGGGAGAGCGTGATTTTGGTATCATAAACTGCCCTTAATACAAGGTAGTTTTGAATGGAAAGGACAACATGAAGATTTCTATGAAGATTTCTCGAAGATCGTTTCTCGGCGGGGCTGGCGGTGCGATTGCGCTGCCGTGGCTCGTGCCCGCGTCGGCGCTCGGGCGCGATGGCGCTGTTGCGCCGTCGAACCGCATTACTGTGGCCGGCATCGGCCTGGGCGGACGCGGACAGGGCGTCCTGCGCAGCTGGGTACTGCCCGAAAAGGACGTGCAGTTCGTCGCCATCTGCGACGTGTGGAAGCCGCGCCGCGAAGCCGTGAAGAATATCGTCGATACGCATTACGGCAACCACGACTGCAAAACTTACATTGACATGCGCGAGCTGCTGGCGCGTCCCGATATCGATGTGATCCACACCGCGACAGGCGACCGCTGGCACGCGGGCGTTTCCATCGCCGCGATGAAGGCGGGCAAGGACGTCTACACCGAGAAGCCCGCTTCCATGACCATCCGCGAAGGGCAGGCCGTGGTGGCGACCGCCGCCAAGTACGGTCGCGTCTACCAGGCCGGGATGCAGCGTCTGAGCGAACCAAACTTCGTCGTGTGCAACGAACTCGTGCGCCTCGGGCGTCTCGGCAAGGTGCATACCGTGTACGCCCATCTGGCTCCGTGGGCAAGCGTTCTCCACCGTGACTGGTTGCCGGCCGAACCGCTGCCGCCGCGCGACGTCATCGACTGGGATGCGTGGCTTGGGCCGTGTCCGTGGCGTCCCTACAACCACAAGTACCTGCCGAGCGGGTGGCATCGTGACCACGACCTCTACACCGGGCGGATTGGCGAATGGGGCTCGCACACCTTCGCGCAGTGCCATGACGCCGTCGGCGCGGAATCGACGTCGCCGGTGTACTACCAGTACGTGAACGGCCCCGTGCCGGACGGACAGCGGATGCGCTTCGCAAACGGCATCGAGATGGTGTCGGTGCGCAAGGGCTGGCACGGGTCGTGCGGCGTGAGGTACGTGGGCACGGAGGGATGGGTGTCGTGCGCGGACGGTTATTCGCGTCCGGAGGCATCGCGTCCGTCACTTCTCGCCGACTATGACAAGATCCTCGCCGACTACTGCGTGCGCACGGGCTACACCGGACAGAACCACATGCGCCAGTTCTTCAATTCGGTGAGGTCGCGCACGAAAACCGTCGCCAATCCCGTGATGATGCACCGCTCCATGACGACGGTCCACTGCGCCAACATCGCCCAGTGGCTCGGCCGCGACATGAAGTGGGATCCTGTGAAGGAGCGCTTCATCGGCGACGACGAGGCGAACCGCATGCTCTCCCGCACCCAGCGCGCGGGCTGGGAGATCGTTTAGGATGATTTAGCCGCAAAGAACGCAAAGAGCGCAAAGATAGAAAGAATCATGACGGAAGAAGAGGATAAAGGACTCTGTGACAGAATCAGGCAAGTCGCTTACGATCTGCATGAGTATCTTGGGACAGGGTATTTGGAAAAGGTTTATGAAAATGCATTGGTTCACCGTTTGCAACTCGCTGGAATGAGTGTTACAACACAAGTTCCAATAACCATAAAAGACCAAGACGGTTTTGTTATCGGTGAGTATGTTGCAGACATGGTCGTGAATGGTCTTGTGATTGAGTTGAAGGCGGTTTCAACTTTGTTGCCGGCTCATGTTGCACAAACGATAAACTATCTTAAAGCAATGCGCATAGAACATGGTATGCTGATAAATTTTGGCTCGGAGCGATTTCAGTGTAGAAAACTAGCGAAGCGTAATTGATTTTTTGCGATCTTTGCGTTCTTTGCGGCAAAAAAGTTAAACGACAAGAGAGTAGGTAAAAATGAAAGTAAAAATGAAAGTAATTATTCTTACAATGGCTTGTGGAATGTCCATGTTAATGACGTCGGCGGCCGAGCTGAAGGAGCCTGTGTTCCGCATGACCGAGCCGGAGCTACTGGCCGTGCTGAAGGAAAACGGCCTCAACGACAAGGTGACGGCCTGTCAGGAACTCAGCCACGTCGGCTCGTCCGCCGCCGTACCCGCGCTCGCGGCGCTTTTGACGGATGCCACCGAACCGGCGTTGTTTCTCGCCGCCCGTTATGCGCTTGAGAACATCCCCGGCGTCGAGGCCGAAACTGCGTTGAAGCGTGCGCTCGCCGTCGTCACGGACGCCAAACGCCGCGGCGGGATTGAAAAGTCGCTTCGTGCGCGCACCGACCCAATCCCCGATGGCTACGCCGGCGCGAACGAGAAGTTGACCGCGTTTCCGCCGAAGAACGCCGTCCAGAAGGGCGACCTCGCCGCCGTGCCGGCGCTCGTGGAGACGGCGCTCGGTACGGGTCCCGCAGCCACGCTCGCACGCCGCCATCTGGTCGGCTTCCCGAACGACGGTATTGTGGACGTGTTGCTGGGTCTGTTGGAAGGCGCAGATGTGAAGAAGGCCCGGCTCGCGCTGGACGTCCTGGGTACCCGCCGCGTGCGCGTGGAGATGTCAAGGTTGTTTGCGTTCGCGCGCACGACGAAACACGAGGGACTTCGCATGGAGGCGTTCAAGGCGTTCGCCACGCTGTGCGATCCGGAAGACCTGCCGCAGCTGCTGGCCCTGCTGAAGGAGTTCCCGAAGGCGGACCGTCTGTCTGGAAGCATCATCCGCGTCGTCGCGCGCGCGTTTGAGATGGACACGACGCCGATAACGGTCATTAAGGCCGAATACGGATTCTTCGGGACTCCGCGTCAGGTTGCAGACATCATTGGGGGGGTACGTGCGCTTGTCGGGGGTGGCTCGCGTACCATCATGGCGAGCAACCATCTGGCGGGACAAGGCGGTTTCCCGTTCGATCCCGCGCCGGGCAAGCACAAGGAGCTCCATCTCACATACCGTCTCGGCGACGGACCTGAACTCTCGGCCATCGTGCAGGAGTGCGGCCAAATCAAGTTTACGGACTGCCGTCTTCCCGAATCGCTGGCGAAGCAGCTCGTCTCAGCCGCACAAGCGGCGACGGGCGACGAGCGGGCCGCGCTCGTGTGCATTATCGACACGCTCGATCGGCGCGGCATCGTGCCCGGGGCGGACATGGTGCTGTTCCGTCCGATTTTCAACGGCAAGGACCTCACGGGCTGGAGCCAGAAGGACGGCTACTTCTCCGTCAAGGACGGCGTGATCACCGGCGAATCCACGCCAGATCACCTGTGCAAGCCCAACCACCACCTCGTCTATACCGCCGAGGAGCTGACCGACTTCGAGCTCCGCGCGGAGTTCCGTCTTTCAAAGGGCGCCAACAGCGGCATCCAGCTGCGTTGCAAGCCGCAGTTCATCGGCGACAACGGCTACCAGGCGGACATGAACGGCGGCGGAAACTACGTGGGTTTCCTCTACCATCCCAAGCAGCACCTCATCGGCGCGCGCGGGTCGGACGTGACGATCGACGCGGCGGGCAAGAAGACTGTCACGCGCTTTGCGGACGGCAAGGCGCTCCAGGACCTCTACCGCGTCGAGCAGTGGAACGACATGCGCGTGAAGGTGGAAGGGCGTACGATTACGGTGTGGATCAACGGCGTGCGCACCACATCGGTGGTAGACCCGCGTGAGGCGTTCTTCCCGTCGAAGGGGCACATTGCGCTCCAACTCCACCAAGGTCCGCCGATGAAGGTAGAGTTCCGCAATATCCGCCTTCGACGCTAGGCGTATGAGGTAAAAGATGAAACTAGATCGTATTACAAAATGGCTTGACGATGTCCTGGACGTGAAATCGTTCTCGGATGTCTCCAACAACGGCGTGCAGATCGCGCGCACGGGGAACGACGTAAAGAAGGTCGCCTTCGGCGTCGATGCGTCCGTCGCCTTCATAGAGGCGGCGGCTGAGGCGGGCGCGCAGCTCGCGGTGGTACACCACGGTATCTCGTGGGGCGGAGGCATCGCGCGGATAGTGGACGGCGTGTACAACGTCGTCGCGGCGGCTATGCGGCACAACGTGGCGCTCTACGGCGTACACCTGCCGCTTGACGCGAGCCACGCCTACGGCAACAATTACGAGCTTGCTCGCTATCTCGGGCTCAAGAACCTCAAACCCGCCTTCGTGTACCATGGCGAGACTATCGGCTGCACGGGTACGTTGCCGAACGGGAAGAAGGTCGGTGTCTGTTCTGGCGGCGCGGGCGAGTTCGCCGCAGACGCGAAGAACATCGGCTGTGACCTCTACATCACAGGCGAGGCGTCCTGGGGCGAGGTTATCATGGCGGAGAACGCGGGCATGCAGATGATCTGCGCCGGACACTACGCTACGGAGACTTTCGGCGTGAAGGCTCTCGCGAAGGCGATGAAGAAGGCGCTCCGAGTTGATACTGTATTCATTCCACGTCCAGACATCCCCAACCTGCAACCTCCGAGGCTCCCATGAAAATCTCTCTCAACAAAGAATACGCCATCCGTCATCTTGGTGTGGCCGCCCTCTTTTTCGGCCTGTCGCTCTACTTCCTGTACGACGCGGTATTCGTCTATCCGTACCTGCCTGCCGATGGAACGCACCACACGACGGTGGAGTTCCAGTACACGTCGGCGGCGCTGCTGGCGTTGCTGTCGTTTGTGGTCGCATTCCGGGTATTCCTCAACTGGCGGGCGACGCTTTCGTGGGACGAAGAGCAGATGACGGGCACGCTCACATGTGGCGTGCCGCTCAAGTTTGACGCCATAGACCACTTGGACGTAGGAAAATGGGAGCCGAAACAGATTCTCGTCGTGTGCGCAAAGGACGGCCGCCGCGTAACGCTGGACGCCTGGCATCATGCCGGCGTGCGCGAACTGGCGGAACGGCTTCTTTCCCATGAACCGCCGTATGCGGTTACACCCGACGGAAAAATGTGATATAATATACGCCTCTCCGGGCGCGTGGTGAAATGGCAGACACGCTGGATTTAGGTTCCAGTTCCGCAAGGAGTGGGGGTTCAAGTCCCCCCGCGCCCACCAGAAAAAGTGTGAACAGAGCAGGCTATCTGGACAATCAGTATGAAGAAAACATTGACACGAGGCGTTCTCGCCGTAGCGTGTGCGGCGATGTTTGCCGTACACGCCCAAGTGACGGTCACACAGACGATTAAATTGAAGCGAGGTTGGAACGCGGTCTATGTCGAGGTGTCGCCGGCCGTGTCGCTGGATGAGGCTTTTGCGGATTGGCCGGTAAAATCGGTTGGATTCTACGATCCGGCGTCTTTCCTCGCCACGCGCCAGTTCTCGCAGACGTGGGATTCGCAGGGCCTGTCGATGAAGCCCATTGCGATGTGGCATCGCGGCATCCCGGAGGCGTCGCAGATAAAGTACATACCCGCCGGCACGGTGTGCCTCGCATTCAGCACGAACGATGAGCAGACTGTGGTGTCCGTGCAGGGCGTCCCCGCCGCACCGCGCATGACGTGGCACGTCACGGATACGAACGATGTCTATAACTTCGTGGGGTTCTCGCTTCAGCCGGACGCGAAGATCGCGCCGAGCGACTATCTCGAGGGCTTTGACGGAAACTTCACAAAAAGCGGTTTCTACAAATTCGCCGGCAACGACGAGGATGCGTCGCCGAGCATCACGCGGGTGTACGACACGTCGAAAGTGTCGGACGGCGACGTGCTGCTCGTGGCGACTGACACGCAGAGCGACTGGTCTGGCGTGCTGAACGTCTCGCCGATGGGCGGGCTTGACTTCGGAAGCGGTTCGTCGAAGGCGACGCTGTCCATCCGCAATGACGGCGAGGAGGACCGCACGGTGTCCGTCGCGATGGAGACGTCGCCCTCTTATGGAGACGTGGTGCTGCCGCGCGGCGCAGTGCACATCCGCGATGCGGCGGTGGCGATTACGAATGCAACATGGTCTGCGGTTGGCGGATCGGACGCGCCGATTGCGACGAAGCGCCTCGCCGCCGGCGAGACGTGGAAGATCGAATTCGGCATTGACAGGAAGGTGTTCGACTCGGAAGTGAAGGGCAAGACCTTCGGCGCGCTGCTGCGCGTGACGGACGTGGACGGCAAGTCGAAAATGCGCGTGGACGTTCCGCTCGTCGGTGAGACGTCCGGAGCCTCCGCCGCGAACAAGGCGTGGCCGGGCGGATTGTGGGTGGCGGATGTCGCCTTCAACCGCATCGTCGTGCCGGACAAGGCGATGGAGACGGAGACGGGCGGTACGGTGAAGCTGCGTCTTCCGATCCACATCGACGCGAACGGCACGGTGCGTCTCCTGCAGCGCGTCGTGGCGGCGGGCGAGACGGCGGCGGACGGCACGTACGCCTACCGTCTCTTTGCGGGGACGGCGACGGTCCCGACGACGGCCCATGTCGCGATGCGCATCAGTGCGGTGTGCCTGCCCACGGAGATGCCCGTCATCGAGGCGACGGGCAGTGAGGGGGCGACGGGCCAGGCTGGCGGCATGAAGTTCGCGTTCACCGTGGCGGGCGGCGGGGCGACGAGCCTCCTGCGGCATCCGCTCCACCCGCAGCACGACGGGCTCCAGTGGGACTTCAAGACGCCTGCGCCGAACGGCGACGTATTCTCGAACTACAAGGGCGACGTGAAGCCGGAGACGTTCTCGGTGCAGAACGAGATCACGCTCGCGCTCGACCTGAACGGCGGCGAGGCGGCGTGGAACCCGGAGGAGACGAAGGGCGGCACGTGCCGCTGGACGCTCACGAACCTCATGCGGCAGGGCCCGATCACGCTTGTCGGCGACATGTCGATCAAGCGCGTCAGCCCCCAGACCGAGCTCGTGCTGCAGTAGGGGCGATTTTCTGTCAAAACGATTTTATCAGCAAAGGAGAGAAGAAAATGAAGAAATTCGTTATTGGAATCATGTTTGCGGTCGCCGCAGTCGCGACCCTGCCCTGTGCTGCGGCGGGTGCCGCGTTTACGTACCAGGGCGTCATCAAGGAAGTGGGCGGCGCGGTGCCTGCCAACAAGAACCGGACGGTCGAGTTCCGCATCTACGACGGGCCGACGAAGGACACGCCGCTCTGGGGCCGCGCGTACAACGTGCTCCTCGACGCGAACGGTCTCTTCAACACGGCGATCACCGATGCGGCGGGCAGCGAAATCAGTGGCGTCACTGGTACGGGCCTTGCGGGCATACTCTCCGGCAATGCGGGCACCACGCTCTACATCGGTCTCACGGTGGACAATTCGTCCGGCGAGATATCGCCGCGCCAGGCGCTCCTTGCGGTGCCCTACGCGATCCATGCGTCGGACGCAGCGGCGGCGAGCGGCGACTTCACGGTCGATGGCCGGACGACCCTGAAGGGCGGCCTCACGGTGTCTGGCGGCTCGGTGACAGTGCCCGCGCTCGAGGCGTCCAGCCTTGTCGTCAACGGCAACGTCAGGACGGGCACCTCCGGCACGATTTCGGGATACGGCACGATTCCAGTTGGCGGCATCATCATGTGGAGCGGGTCTGCGAGCGATGTTCCGGACGGCTGGGCTCTCTGCGACGGACGAACTGCCAATGAGCGTAAGACGCCCGACCTCAGGGGTCGGTTCATCGTGGGCTACGACTCTTCCGATTCCGACTACAACACCGTCGGCAGGAAGGGCGGCGAGAAGAAGCACACGCTCACGACGGACGAAATGCCGTCCCACAACCACTCCTACGAATTCCGCGCTTACGATCTTACCGCATCTTGGAAGGATCAACGCAACTTCTACGCGGTCAGCAAGGGCAACAACATGGAAAGCGCCTCCACGAAGAATACCGGCGGCAACCAGGCACACGAGAACCGTCCGCCGTACTACGTGATGTGCTTCATCATGCGCGTGAAGTGAGAGAGTTCGTAAATCGACTGCAATCGAGGGCAATCGAATGCTATCGAAAAAAAGAATGTGCGCCTTGGCTCTAATGGCCGCGTCAAGCGCGGTCCTTACGGCGCAGGCGGAAAACCCCACGTATGTGCTGGGCGTGCCGGGGGCGCCGACGATGTACATTACGTCCACAGCCGAGGACAACCCGTGGCTGGCGAAGAACAACTCATACGCGGCGATGTCCATCGCCGCGACGACCGGCGGCGTCTCGCGCGTGGTCGCTGCCGATGCGCCACGGCTGGAACTCGCGTCCGCCGAGGCCGGGTTCCCGTTCGAGCGCGCGAAGCCCGACTACTACCTCGCGGACGTCATTGAGCCGCCGGAGGGCGTCGATTGGACAGCCACCTACGCCGCCTATCTGAAGCGGCCGGAGCAGGAACGTGCGTCGTTCATATTTGACGACGAAGGGCGCCGCGTGTTCGCCGCGAAGGGCGGCACGGTGATCTTCACCTGGGCGCTCGCCGACGGCACGAGCCGCCGGATGACCTACACGGTCTCGCTCTCCTGTTCGGGACGGCCCCGGCGCATCTACTGGACTGACTATCCCTACAACAGCCCCAGCATCAACCTGACCGGAAAGTTCGTCAAGTTCTTCGGGAGCGACGAAATCCTGACGATCCGCTACGGCAGCGCGACGAACTACACCGCCGGCGTATCGCAAATCGTCACCAACAAGGTCGTGAGCGGACTCTACCTCGATCCCTCCACCAGCATGCTGAGCGCCTACGGGCAGCTCCAGGGCCAGGTGGTGATGGCCTACTACGACGCTGGTACTTTTGAACGGCTCCTGCACGTGCAGGTGGTCGAGGTGTGCCGTCCGCAGGTGAACCGCCTCACGGGCGAGATCGGGCGCGCGCTCAAGCCCGACGGGCGCGGCTACGACACGTCAGGCCTGCGTGCGCAGCCGACGTACGTCAAGCCGTCCGACAACCGCGGCGACTACTATTACCAGCATCAGGGCAGTTTTTCCTACAGCCCCAAGCACGGCAACGTCTATCCTCTCCGACCCACGAAGGACTGTCCGTGGAAAATGGAGATTTACTGGATGGAGACGGACGAGATGGAGGTGGACTGGCCGTTCGAGCTCGACCAGTACGAGTGCGACTGGCCGTCGGACGCCACGGTCTTCGTGCGTGGCCGCGGCGCCACGGCCCCCGGACGCCCGATCTACGTTCCGTCCGAATACACGGCGACGCTGATGAGCTACCAGGATCCCGAGGGACACGCCCGCGCCGTCGCGTCGGACGGCACGTTCAGCACGCTCGGCGAGGGCTATTCGCTCCTGAAGCTCGTGGCGGACGACAACGTCTGGTTCGTGCCGATCCATTCGATTCTCCGCACGAACACGGACTACTTCACGCTCGAATCCTCAGAAGTGCGCGTGGGTGCCGAACTGCGGCTGCGCGGCGGCAGCGAGTCTGGAACCGCCCCCGGATTCTCGCCGCAGTGCAATCCGTCAAGCCCCGGCTACATCTATGCGGCAGCGTCGGATTACGTGTGGAACCCGAACCTCTACGTTGCGCCGCAGCCGGACAACATGGGCTCCGTATCGACGACGAACGCGACCTCCTCCGCCTCCTCGGGCGACACCAACAAGTACGAGTCGGTCATCTACGCCGTCTCCGCCCTGCCAACGCCCGCCTCCCAATGGCCGAAAATCGAGGTCTGGTGGAACACCACGATCCAGGAAGATGGCATGGCGAAGCCGCTCGTGATTCCCACCCTGCCGCAGGTCTATTCCGTGCGTTGGCCGGAACCGGGCGAGACGCCGCAGATCGTGATCGCCTCGCAGCTCGGCAGCGCGTCGGAATCGATCTTCTCGCACAACATGGGGTTGTACCTCTCCGAGACGAATTCCACTGCGGCGCTTCCCGAACGCAAGTACTTCGACGCGAACGACGGCGGCACGGTCATGTTCTGGGTGAAGCCCGGCGAATATGTCCCCAGCGGTCTCTCGCGCAGCGTGGTCGGATTTGGATTCGGTGCGCCTCGGGAGGACCTCACGGTTGCGTTCGTAGACATCTACAGGCGTAACGGCACGACCTATCTCGCATTCGAGCGTTACGAGGACGCTCGCCACGTGGACTACGCGGATTCCGTGCAGCTTCCGGGTAATGCCGGATGGCTCCACGTGGCAGTGTGCCTCTCGACAACCGGGACGGTCGTATTCGTGGACGGGCAGAGCGTCTATTCGGGTGACGGCTCGACGGCGGGGATCCTCTCCGACGTCTGCTCGGGCGCGATTGGTGCCATGTCCGTGTCGACCGCCTTCACCCGCTCGGGGACGACGGTCGGCGAGGTGCTCTTCTGGAACCGCGCGCTGTCGGCCGATGAGATCAGGGCCGAGATGTACAAAACCCACTCGGGGCGCGAGAACAACCTCACCGGATGTTTCTCGTTTACCGACGGCAAGGACCTCGTCGTGACCGGGACCGACCGGCGCACGTTCACCGAGAAGGTCCTCGGAACCGTCTGCACCGCCAACGGGTGCCTCGCCGAGGAAAATGGCCCTCCGGCCATTGACAAGGGCATGATCGATGCGGACGCGGACACGGTGCCGAGGGTGTACGTGCAGAACGATTCGGGCAATGTCGGCTACAATCCGAACGAAGAACACGCGATCGTGCGTGCGGACTCTGGCGGATACGTGGCGTGGGCGCTCCGCTCGGACCTCAACACGGACACGTCCTCCGCGCCGGGTGTGCTCGTGGAGTACGTGAAAGGCGGGCGCAAGGCGATGCAGTGGTTCGACGTGGCCGTGACCAACTCGGTGTATCCCGAACTCGCAGCAGACTGCGTGGCGGGCAAGGCGTTCCCCGGTCCGCACCCGATCGACTTCTTCGACGATCCGTGGTGTCCCGAGAATTCGTGGGACGAGCCGGTGGCGACGGCGCCCGCGTTCCGCGACCGCAAGAACCAGCTCTGGGCGCGCGCCGCCGGCACGGCGACGATGCGGATGTTCTACCGCATGCAGGACGGCTTCGCTTTCCCGTCCCTCCCCCGCACGAGCTGGCCCAGCATTGGAACGGCGATCCCGTGGCTCTCTCTTCTCGGAGGATCGTCGTATTCCACCTCGGTGCTGTCCACGCAGCCCCATTCGTGGACTTGGCGCGTCGCGTGGCCGGAGTACGTCCCCGAGATGGAGATCGGGCGCACGCTCACCGTGGCGGCGTCGGGCCTACCTGAGGTGTGGAACGGCAAGTCCGTGGGCGTGGTGTGGCCGGCGACGGACGCCGCGCGCGATGCGACGGCCATGCTCTTCGACCCCACCGTTGCGCAGGCGAGCGGATTCCCGAAGACGACATACGCGACCGTGGCCGACGCGATCGCCGACCTCGGCATCAAGCAGGGCGCTGGCGGGAACGCGACGCTCCGCAAGGGGCGATGGACGTTCGACGGGCTACCTCCGTCGATCTCCAAGCGGTTCTATCTCGACACGACGGCGGACGTCACGCGCTGCCTGAAGCTCGAGGGCGAGATGGAGGACAATTCGGCGGGCGTCTCGCTCCTGCACGTGAACGTGCTGAACGACTCGGAGCGCGCGGTCCTCTCGTCGCTTCTCGACTCGACAGCCTCCACCGCCGGCAAGAAGGCATGGCGCACAGCCATCGCCGCGCTCGCGACGAAGTGCGTGAAGCCGAGTCCGCACGGCGCTGTGTCCGCGAACGAGGACCGCATCGTCTATTCGCCGCGCGACCACTACGCGCTCTTCACGATGGGCGCGACGAACTACGTGACGCTCATCGAGAACGACTCCACGAACACGCTCATGAACGTCGCGCAGGGCGACCCGATCTCAATGCACCTCGTCAAGGTCGTCCCGAAGTACTACACGGGTCGCGTCGTCACGCGCGAGGACCCGCTCAACCTCCTCTCGCAGCAGCTTTCGATCATCTACGGCGAGGCGTTCGCCGGCGAGCCTGAGCAGTACGTGTTCGAATGGAAGAAGTGCCGCCCGCACGCGAACGGTACCGTGCCGACGGACTTCGACGGCGAGTACACGGCGAAGTTCGAGCCGACCGCCGGGCTCACGCGCTTCACGATCGGGCACCAGGGCGACACGCTCGAAAACATGGTGAACACCTACTATGCCGTCCGGTACCGCGCCAAAGACGCGAATTCGCCCGCCTACGCCGCGATGGGCGATGCATGGTCGGAGTGGACCAATCCGCCCGCGCTCGCGGAAGGGTGGGTGCAGCGCGTCCTCAACAACGTGACGCCGTTCGCGCAGCGGATGCGCGACCTCGCGGAACACGAGGCCGAGACGCCCGTCTCCATGATCGTACAGGCGGGCAAGCCGTACGAGGGCGACGTGGCGCTCAACCAGGACAACCTGACGTCCATCGGCCTCATCCAGCTGTACGAGACGCTGCTCTCCAAGGCGGAGTCGATGTCGCTCCAGATGGGCATCGACGACCCGGACGCGAACAAGCAGCTCCAGCTTGCCGTCGCCCGCCTCGCCGACCTCTACAACACGCTCGGCGACGAGGCGTACATCGACGCCCTGAACCCGACCATCGGATTCGGCGCGAACTTCGACAACGTCGAGATGACGGGTTTCGAGCTCGATTATGGCGCTCTCTCCTCGACGCTCTTCGCGTTCGACAACCAGGTGCCGACTCTCCTCGACGAGGAGCTCGCGCTCCTGCGCGGCCGGAGCGGCGACAATGCGCCCTCCACGCGCATTTCGCCGTACTACAACCGCCTCGTGTGGAACTTCACGAAGGGCATCACTGCGGGCGAGGTGGCATACGCCGTGAACTACGATATCTCCGGCAACAACAAGGGCATCATCGACGAGAACGACGCGGCCGACATGTATCCGCAGGGGCACGGCGACGCCTACGGCCACTACCTCAGCGCGCTTTCCGGCTACTACCGCCTCCTGCGCAACCCGCACTTCACGTGGGGCGAGCCCGCGATGGGCGAGATGACGGTGGCCGACGCCGTGGTGAACGTGGATTATTACGACGAGGCGCAGTTCGCGAAGGCGGCGTACAACGTCGCGAAGGTCGCCGCCGAGACGGTGGACCGCACCGCCCGCAAGGCGTACCGCGACAACGGCGGCGCGACCGGCGCGGGTTATCTCGACGACGACGCGACGCGCAATTTCGGCTACGGCGAGTGGGCGTCGCGCGGCGGATTCGGCGTGCTCTGTAACTGGGCCGTGGGCAACGCGCTCCTCCCGGAGGAGCCTAAGAGCGGCCACTACTGGCGCTACCGCTTCACAGGCGGCGAATCCTCCATCGGACTAGGTCTCGAAGAGGACGACGCCCTGTTCCTCTCGCAGGACGGTCCCTGGACCGTCGAGTTCCAGGTCGTGCCGGACAATGCGGCTGATTCCGCCGCAGGCGATGGACAGACGACGCTCCTCACGCTTGACTCAACGTCCACTCGACTCGCGTTCACGCGCGATTCCGCCACGGGTACGGTCTCGGCATCCCTCTACTCCCTAGCACCTGTCACGAACTCCGTGCAGTGCGCATACTACTTCTATACCAACTCCGTGGACTGGGCCGAGGTGGACAACGAGGACTGCTCGATCATCACCCTGCGCGTCGACACCAACGAGTACGCCTGCGTATTTACCGGGAAGGGCGCGCCCATCGCATTCCCCGAGGGATACAATCCCGCCACCATCGCGGAATTCGAGGAGAATCCCCCGGAATTCGACGGGTGGGGTTGCATGAAGCAGATTATGATCCGGGAAGATGACAACGGCACGGTGAGTGAATTTCCCGGACTGGTTACGTACTCGGACGACGACATTGACTACGTCGTCGGCACCGACACGCCGGAGGCAACCGTCGAGATCGGCGTGGCGCCGGCCGGGCAGAACACGCTTGTGGCACTTCGGCGGACGGAGGCCGGTTCGGCAACGGCACTTCTCATCAACCAGGCGGGTTCCGTCGTCGGATCGGCCACGCTCACCGCAAGCTTCGCGCTCGACTTCGCTTCAGGCTCGATCGTCCTTGGCGGCGACGGCTACACGGGCGAGATCGGCGAGATGCGCCTCTGGGACGGAGCCGCTCGCGCGAATGCCGACCTCCACGCCAAGCGCGAGTACGTCTCGCCGGTCACCGAGGGACTCGCGTTGTACCTCCGTCCGCTTTCCGATACGGCGGGTACCGTGGTCAAGATTCTCTCGGACGAGACGGATTCCGCGATCCGCTGGGCGGTGCTGGACGGAGAATGGATTGTCGAGCACGAGAGCGGAATGAACATCTCCTTTGAGGACGCGGGTCTCGCGCGCATCGACCGCTCGACTGTTCCGGAACTCGCCTCGCTCGCATCGGTCATACCCGAAATCCAGAAGAAGGTGGACCAGATGGACGCGGGGCTGAATCCCCTCGGTCTCGCCTCCGGTGCGATTCCGTTCGACATCACGCCGATCGGCGAGGGCGATGACGCGAAGACGCACTTCGAGCAGATCCGCGAACGCGCCGGCACGGCGCTTGCCAACGCGCGCAAGCTGCTCGACAAGGCGCAGACCATGGGCTCGCACATCCGCATGATGCAGGAGTCGCAGTTCTCGCGCGAGAACCAGCTTGAGACGCTGGAGCTGGAGGCCAAGAACCAGCTCATCGAGTATTTCGGCTACCCGTACGAGGGCGACATCGGGCCGGGCGGCACCTATCCGCAGGGCTACGACGGGCCGGACCTGCTCCACTACGCCTGGATGGAGCCGGAGACGTGCGGTCTTTCCGCACAGGAGGACGTGAAGTCCGTCACGAAATCGACCTACAAGTTCAACGTGTCGAAGTACGTCGGCGGCCCTGGCGGCGGCAACGTGCTGATGTACAACTTCTACGAAAAGACGGGGCAGATGGAGTTCGAGTTCGAGAAGTCGGCGACGGGAATCGTCCTCAAGCCGTCGAACATCACCGGCAAGCGCCGTGCGCAGGGGCGCATCCAGGAGGAGCTGGGCAACATGCTCGCCGCCTACGGAAACTTCAAGTCGGCGATCGCGGCGTGGGATACGGCCATCCACCTGTTCGACTACGAGAACACCACGGTCTGGTCCAAGTTCGGCCGCGACCATGCGCTCATGCTGGCGCAGGAGGCGAAGTACATAAACGAAACGGTGTCCAACTGGGGCTCCGTGGCCGACAAACAGCTTGTGAACTCGTTTGATCTCGCGCTGAAGATGACCGACATGCTGACTGAACTGCAGGATGCCGCCGTGCCATCGGTCATCGGTGCCGGCATGACCGTCATTACCGACCCGGATTCGGTGGTCGCAGCCGCCGCGCTGGGTCCCCGATCCGCGTTTCTGATGACGCAGGCGACGTCGTTCCTGGCCGCAAAGAACGCGCTGGAAACGATAACCGGCTGGGACAAGTTCTTCGATCTCGCGGCAGAGTCGATGGAGGCGGCGAACAACTACGTTGACAAGTACGACGACTACTACCAGCGGATGCTCGCCGCGGCGGAGAAGGTCAACGACGCCGCCGGGGAGGTGCGCTCCGCGTTCATCGAGCTCCAGAACGCGCAGTGCGCCGTCGAGACCGTCATCGCCGAGGCGGAGCGCGTGATCGAAACGCGCACGCTCGCGCGCCAGCAGGCGACGGACGCGCTTACGAAGACGCGCTACAACGAGATGTTCTTCCGCCTCGCGCGCAACAACGCGCTCTCGCGCTACTCCGCGCAGTTCGAGCTTGCTCAGAAGTACGCCTACCTCGCCGCGCAGGCGTATGACTACGAGACCGGGCTCCTTTCTGCCGACCGCGCGAGCGGCGAGCGGTTCCTCGCGCGCATCGTCGGCGCCCGCACGCTCGGCGAGTTCGACGACGACGGCGACCCGATCGCGGCCTCCGACGCCGTGAAGGGCGATGGCGGGCTCGCCGCAGTCCTCGCGGAGATGGACGCCAACTGGCTCGTCCTCAAGCCGCGCCTCGGAATCAACAACCCGCAGCCCTACGCCACCTGGTTCTCGCTCCGCCACGACCTCTTCCGCATCTACGACGAGGAGGACGGCGACAAGGCGTGGAAGACGGAGCTGCGGAAGTACGTCGTCAAGAATCTCAACGACCTGCCGGAGTTCCGCCACTACTGCCAGCCGCTCGCCGGCTCGGCGGAGCAGAAGGAGCCGGGGCTTGTGATCCCGTTCCCGTCGCTTATCTCCCACGGCTACAACTTCTTCGGACAGAAGCTCGCTGGCGGCGACTCCGCGCTCGACTCCACGTACTACGCGACCCATATCTCCACGGCGGGCGTACACTTCGAGGGTTATGACGACGGTGTGCTCGCGAAGACGCCGACAGCGTACCTTGTCCCCGTCGGCGAGGACCGCATGAGGGCCGTGGGCGACAGGAACGTCGTCCTCTCATGGAAGGTGGTGGACCAGACGATCCCCGCGCCGTACGCGATTGGATCCACGCAGCTGGACGACCCCGACTGGACGCCGCTCTACGACGGCGCGACGGGCGGCAACGACCTCGGCGCGCGCATCCGCAAGCACCCGTCCTTCCGCGCCTACTACGACGATGCGGGCAAGGACCCGAACGACGACTCGCTCGACTGCACGCGCCTCGTCGGGCGCAGCGCGTGGAACACGAAGTGGCTCCTGATCATCCCCGCCGGCTCGCTCGGCGCGGACCGCGCGGCCGCCCTCTCAGCGTTCGTCAACGGCGTCGATTCCAACCGCGACGGCAAGCTCGACTTCGCGGGCGTCACCGACATCAAGATCGGCCTCAAAACCTACTCCACAAGCGGAAACTAAGGAGGGTAACCATGAAACGTTTAATCATGCTGTTGTGTTCTGTGCCATTCATGGCGTTCGCGGCGAATCCGTCGGCCGCCGTTACGCCGTACACCTTTCTCGGAAGGGTGATGGACGCAACCCACAAGGCGTTCGACGGTGACCGCACGGCGACGATCGAGGTCGCCGATGCTTCGGGCAACGCTCTTGGCACGACCACGACGTTCTTCCGTGCCGATTCGCGCCGCAACTATGTGCTCGCGGTGCCGTTGGCGACCGCTTCCGCAAACGGATATGCCGTGCAGAACGACGCGCTTGAAATCTCCGTGACGGATGACATCGGCAAGGTCTGGAACGGCGTGGTCGTCGGTGCGACAGCCGGTGCGCCGGGCGCACTCCGGGAGGTCGATATCGTTCTCGGGGAGGATGCAAACGGCGACGGAATCGACGACGTGCTCTACGCCGAACTCAAAGCGCAGTGGGAGGATAGCGACTACTGGCGGCGGGGTGAGACGTTCGATCCGACGAAGGACTACGACGGCGACGGCGTCCCCACGATCACCGAAGCGCTTTCCGGCACCAATCCGTTCGATCCCGAAGATGTGCTGAAAATCACGGCGTTCACGCGCAACACTGCGGGAGGGTCGCGTTCCCGAGCAACCGGAACTGCTGGTACGACTCTGGCCTTCGACGCGATCGGCGGACACGCCTACTCGGTGGAGGAGGCGACCGACCTCACGAAAAAGGACTGGAAACCATGTTCGTTCACCGTCCCCGGCTCGGATGTTCCCGTAAACTTCATATCCGTCCCCGCAGGTGCCGGCTTCACCACAAGTACCGTCTATCTGCTTCCATCCTCGCCCACAAACGCCTTTTTCCGCGTTCGCGCGGACTGACCCCACTTGGGAAGTTTCAAATTCCGCTTGTGGACTCTTGACGGCGGGGCGGGGACTTGGTAAACTATTCCTCGCTTTCCACGGAGAGGTGGCAGAGCCTGGTTGAATGCACATGACTCGAAATCATGCATACCGCAAGGTATCGGGGGTTCGAATCCCTCCCTCTCCGCCAAGGCGGGCGTAATTCAATGGCAGAATAGGAGCTTCCCAAGCTTCTTACGTGGGTTCGATTCCCATCGCCCGCTCCATTTTTTTGTGGCGCGCTGGCTGCGGATATCACGCGCGCCTTCCGTTCGGGCGCCGATGCGCTCCACCTTGACATCATGGACGCGCACTTCGTTCCCAACCTTTCGTTCGGTCCGGACATCGTGAAACTATGCCGCCGCGTGGAGCCTGCTTTCTACCGCCACGTACACCTGATGATGACGCGGCCCGACCTCTACCTCGAAGTTTTTGCCAAGTCCGGCGCACAGACAATCCAAATCCATGTGGAGGCGGACTGCGACCTCCACGCCGAACTCCCGCGTATCCGCGCGCTCGGCGTGCGGCCGGCCATCGTGCTGAACCCCGAGACGCCCGTTGAGGCCGTCTACCCCTACCTCGCCCTCTGCGACGAGGTGCTCGTGATGACCGTCCATCCCGGCTACGGTGGGCAGTCCTTCATCGCGGACTGCCTTCCGAAGGTTGCCGCCCTCCGTGCGCGCGCACCGCACCTCGACATCATGGTGGATGGCGGCGTGAACGCCCAGACGGCGCTCGACGCGGTGCGCGCCGGCGCGAACCAGCTGGTCGCCGGCAGCTTTCTCTTCAAGCAGGCGGACATGACCGCCGCCGTTTCCGCCCTCCGCGCCGCCTGTGACGCCGCCGCATGCTAACACTGCACCTGGACATCATTTCCGAGGAATCGGCCGCCCTACCGGGGGATAGGGTAGGGACGGCGCCCCGCGCCGTCCGAAATGTCGGCGGTCGCGGGGCGACCGCCCTACCGGCTGCGTTTCGCGGGGAGAGGCCCGTGGGGTTGGATGGCAATCTCGTACCGCTTGTCGGGGATGAGTTGCTGGAGGCGGTGTGCGAGGTGGTCTGGTTCAAGGATGAGGTTCGGTTAGAGGGGGAGTGCGTCATCCCCTCCATGCGCAATCTCCTGATGTTCCTTTCCGATGTGCGGACGCGCTGTTTCAAGGCGGGCATATTCCTTGGAGATGACGTGCTTGCGGCGGCGGAGACGTTCCGCGCCGCCGCAAGTACCGTCGCCGACGGTGCCTACCTGCCGCATCTCGTGGAGGATGCGGGCGGATTCGCCGCGCGGTGGTTGCCGCTCGATACGTCGCGCGGCGCGTTCTTCGCGTGGCTCGTGGACGGCCTTGCGCGCTTCGGCGGGCGTACCCCGCTTGAAACGGGCGCGTCGCGTCCGGATACTGTCCATGACGCCTGGATTTCCGCGCTCCGCAGCGATACGGGGCGCATCGCGTGGCCTGACGAGGACGACATCCGCGCGCTCATGCACGACCTCGCCGTGTGGCGTGCGCCGTTACGCGTCTCCGCCGCCGACCGCGCCGCACTGCGCTTCTCCCTTGAACCGCCCGCCGAAGAGGACGGCACATGGCGGCTGCGCCTCGCGTCCGTGCCCCGCACGCGCGCGGGTCTTATCTCCCTCGGACAGGCCGCATCCCTCTTTCCGCCGCTTGCCGCGCTCCGCGGCACCGAGGCCGAACTCGACCGCGCGGCGGCGGAGTCATTCCTCCGCACGGGCGCGCAGGCGCTCGTCGGCGCCGGCTACGCGGTGGAACCGCCGCCCGGGCTGCTCGGCGAGCACGTGGCCGCCGAAGCCGACCTCGCACCCGTCTCGGACGAGCCGTCCGCGCCCGTCACGACGAAGCTCACGATCCGCGTGGACGGAGAGGTCGTCACCGAACAGGAAATCCAGTTCCTCCTCGACCAGAATTCGCCGTTCGTCTTTTTCCGCGACCGCTGGATTGAGGTCGACCGCGCCGTGCTGCGCGAGGCTCTGCGCGCGCTGCGCGACGTGAAGGGGAAGAAGGTAGCCGTCCACGACGCCATCGCGCTCGCCTTCGGTCTCCGCCGAGCCGGGGGGCTCCGCGTGGACCGAGTGCGTGCGCACGGCTGGCTGCGCGGCCTCATCAACGAGCTGCGCGGTGAACAGCGTTTTCGCGTTTTGGAGACCCCCGCCGGATTCAACGGTACCCTGCGCGACTACCAGCTGCGCGGCGCGAGCTGGCTCGCCTTCCTCGCGAAGTGGGGATTCGGGGCGTGCCTTGCGGACGACATGGGCCTCGGCAAGACGGCGCAGACGATCGCCTTTATCCTCCACCGCAAGGCGTCGCGTCCAGCGCTCGTCGTAGCCCCCGTCTCGGTGACGACCAACTGGACGCGCGAGCTCGCGCGCTTCGCACCGTCGCTGAAGGTGTATCTACACCAAGGTGCGGAACGTCACACGGGCAGCCTTTTCAGCAAGGCGTGCCGGGAGGCTGACGTGGTGGTGACGGGCTATGCGCTCTTTGCGAAGGACTTCACGCTTTTTGCAGAGAATGTATTTTCGGCGCTTGTGCTCGACGAGGCGCAGACCGTCAAGAACCCCGATACGCGCATCTCACGCGCCGTCCGTGCCCTCGACGTGCCCGTGCGTGTGGCGCTCACCGGCACGCCGCTTGAGAACAGCGCGGACGACCTCTGGGCGTTGGAGGCCTTCCTCAATCCCGGTCTGCTCGGCGAACGGAAAGAGTTCGCCGACGCCTTCACGCGCGTTCTCCGTGCGGACGCCCATGCGGGCGTGGCGTCGCGTCTCCGACACATCCTCGAGCCGTTCATGCTCCGCCGTCTCAAGACCGAACCTGGCATCGCCGCCGAACTTGGCGAACGGCGCGAAATCCGCGAGTGGTGTACGCTCAACCCGCGCCAGCGCGCTCTCTACGAATCGGCGCTCGCCACGTTCCGCGAAGAAATGTCCGAGTTGGCGGATGTCCGCAAAGAACGGGCTGGGGAGGCGGATCGCCGTGTCCGCAATACCCGTCGCGGACGCATCCTCGCGCTGCTTACCGAGCTGAAGGAAATCTGCGATTCGTCCGCGCTCGTGGAAGGCGGCGAGGCTGCGGACGGCGGGAAGGTGCGTCGTCTCGACGAACTTCTGGATTCGATTTTCGATGCGGGCGAGAGCTGTCTCGTGTTTACGCAGTACGCGCGGATGGGGCGCCTTTTGCGTGCGCATTTGCAGGAACGTTTCGGCCGCCGTTTCCCGTTTCTGCACGGATCGCTTTCTCCTGCGCAGCGAGATGAGGAAATTGCCGCATTCAACGCGGATTCCGAGCCGAATGCGTTCATCCTCTCGTTAAAGGCGGGCGGGTTTGGTCTCAACCTCACGCGCGCCACGCACGTGATCCACTTTGACCGCTGGTGGAACCCCGCCGTGGAGAACCAGGCCACGGACCGCGCGCACCGCATCGGACAGCTCCGCGACGTGTTCGTACACCTCTTCATCTGTGCGGGCACGCTGGAGGAGCGCGTGGACGAGCTGCTGGAGACGAAGCGCCGTCTTGCGGGCGAGATCGTGGGCAGCGGCGAGTCGTTCCTGCTGAAGATGTCGGATCGCGAGTTTGAAAGGATGGTGTCGCTCGATGGGGAGTAAGCATTATCCTTTGCGCGTCACGCGGAATGCGTTCGGCATCCGCGCGCAGGATCTACGCACGCTTGCGCGCGGAACGTGGTGGGCGCGAAGGTGGATCGCCGCGCTGGAGGCGATGCGCCTCGGCGCGCGTTTCGGGCGCGGGCGGCAATACGCGGTCAGCGGACAAGTCACGGACCTCGTGGTGGAGGGATCGCACGTCTCGGCGTCGGTCGTCGGATCGCGTCCCAATCCCTACCGCGTGACGCTTGACTTCACGGCGGCGGAAGGGACGGCGCGCGAACGGATCACGGAGGCAATCAGGTCGCAGCCGATGACGCTTGGGCGGTTGCTCGCGGGCGATCTGCCGGTGGAAGCGGGCGAGCTGTTCCGTGCGGAGGGGGTACCGCTGTTCCCACAGGCGGAGCCGCGCGGGAAGACGCCGGAGGGCAAGATGATATGGGACGTCGTGATGCGGTGCAGTTGTCCGGACTGGGCACGTCCTTGCAAGCACATGGCGGCGGTGCTATTGCTTCTCGGCGAGGAGGTGGCACGCCGTCCGGCTACGCTACTTGCGCTGCGCGGCGTGGACGTGGAAGAGCTAGTCCCGCCCGACGCACCTGAAGGACCTTCCACGCCCGAAGTATCGGGATGGCGTGAAAGTTCGGGGTGGCGGGCCTCCGCGCCCGCAAATGGCGGCGCACTTCTAGTGCGCCGTCTAGGCCCGCTGCCGTACTGGCGCGGCACCGCGCGGTGCGTCGAGACGCTGGAGAAGATGCAGACCCGCGCCGCCGCCATCGCCCGCGAGGCCGCCGCTGGCAATTCCATTGACCTGCGCGTGTAGTGGCACCGCCATCTTGGCGACGAAAGCAACTGACGCATTTGGACTTTCATTGAGTGTGTCATTTTGACACACTCACCTTGTGAGAAAAGGCCGGTTTGTAGCGGAATGTGCCAACTGTGTCAAAATGACACACTCATAGTAGTGGGCTAGACTTTCGCGTTATACCCCAAGGGGTATGTAATCAAACGGACATATCAATGCGATTGGGAGGATGGGGGTGTAATCTCCTTCGCGCGCGCGCGTCCTTTATATATAGGGAACCATTGTCGGAAAACTGCCGGGAAAGTACCAGGAGATTAGGAGTCTAGTAGTTGAGGATAATATTAGCGCTGCTGTTCATTCAACAATATGGTCTGACCTTTTTATATTTATGGTCAGACCTAATACACAATGAGGTCTGAACTTAATCACAATGAGGTCTGACCAAATACATAAAAAGGTCTGACCAAATATATAATGAGGTCTGACCAAATATACAAAAAGGTCAGACCTGTTTCGGGAGGGGAGCGCTCCGTCGCGCCCGTATTACCAAGGTTTTGCAGCTGGCTCGACTTAGATGAAACGGAGGATGGCGGGGGTTACGTCTACAAGCGATTTCACATGTGCGCGGAAATCTTCTTCGCGCGGGCCGTAGGCGATGAAGGGGACCGGATTGCGCGTGTGGCCGCGCTCGTTCATCTCCTCGATGTTACCGTGGTCGGCCGTGAGCAGCACCGTGATGCCGGCGGCTCGCGTGAAGCGCACGAGGGCGGCGAGGAACCTGTCGTAGAGGCGCAGCACGGCGCAGGCGCGGCCGTAGTCCATCGAGTGGCCCGCGACATCCGTCTGGAAAAATTCGTACAGCGTGAAGTCGTTGACGCGCGCAATGCCGAAGAGATGGGCCGCCGCGTCCTCCGGCGTGATGACGGGAATCTCGGGATAGCGGTCCTGGATTGTCTCGCGCGTGAGGTCCTGCATTACCGCCGCGTCGTCGGTCAGGTCGTCGGTGGTGGACACCACCTCCGGCGCGGTGAGCGCCATGACGGTGGTGACGCTCTTGAAGCGGCGTGCGACGAGTTCGTCCGCCGACTCCACGAGGTAGGCGTCCGCGAACCGCACGCGCTTGCCGCGCGCCTTGAGCTGCAGGAACAGGTTGTCCTCTTCGATCTTCTTCCGCAGCGACGGCCCGGGGAAGCCCTCGCAGTGTCGGCCCATGAAGACGGGCGCGTTCACGCCCGTGAACATCGTAGCCTGTCCCGTGGCGGACTGTGGAAGCCCCGGCATGGAGAGGCAGGCATCAATGGGGACGGCGTGCTGCGCGATGAGGCGGCACAGGGTGGGACAGACCTCGGGATTGACGGGGTTGTCCGGTGCGGGGGCGCGCATGCCCACGCCGTCGATGAAGAGGAAGACGATTCTCAAAGACCGACAGCCTTCGCTTCCTTTTTGACTTCCACGAGGGCCTTCGGGTCGTCCTTGGCCTTTTCAAGCGCGGTGGCGTATAGTTTCTTCGCCTCGGCGAGGTACTTGGCCTCGTTCGCGGCGTCCTTGAGGTCGCGCGCGATTTCCGCGCACCGCATGAAGTTCTTCGCGATCACCCACTCGCGCGAGTAGATGATGCCGGTGGTGGGGTCGCAGTCCTCGAAATCCTTCTGCTCGTCGGACTGCATGAACTCAATGAACACCATCAGCTGCCTGATGGCCTCTGCCTTCTTCCCCTCGTTGAACGCCTTGTGGTAGCGCAGCTTCGCGGCGGTTCCCTTGCACCAGCCGGGAGAGTGGCTGGGTAGACCCTTTTCAAGCAGGTCGATCGCGCCGTCGTAGTTGCCGACGAGGAAGAACGCGTCGAGCCTGCGGTCGAGCATCGTCTGCTTGGCGTCGTCCGAGAGCTTCGGCAGCAGCGAGGCGGTGAAGTCGAGGATGTTGCTGAGCATCTTGGTGTCCGTGCCGTTCGAAAAGCCGATGATGGCCTCCTCGGCGAGCTGCCCGACGAGATCCGGCGACACCGCCGTGGTGCGGCCGGGCTTGAACGAGACGAAGCTGTTTCCGTAGAGCGAGCAGAGGGTGCCCGTGTCCGCCAGTTTCTTCAGATAGGGGATCACGTCATTGGGGCGTCCCGGACAGATGTCGCGGAAGGTCTTGACGGCCGACTTGCGCGCGAACTGGCGGCACCGGCGCTCGACGGCGACTTGGCTGTTGGCGTCCTTAAGGCCGGCGATGAGCTTGTCCGCGTCCGCAAAGAGCATGTGGGCGGATTCCGCGTCGTCCTGGGCGCGCTTGACGGATCCGTCGAGGAACACGTTCAGCAAATTACCCGGCACCTTCTCCGGGTCTTCGTCGATGAGCGTCTTCACCACGAGGGCGTTCAGCGCGCGCATGTTCTCGGTGGACACGGCGCTTTCCGCAATGCGGGGATACGTTGACGCGATGAGGCGGAGGATGAATTCGTCAGAAGGAGGCGGGAAGTCGGCCTTGCTGAACTCCGCCATTTCCTTTTCGCCGAAACGCGCGCAGAACGCGCGCGTGGAGGCGATTTTCCGCAGGTAGGCGACGGCGTTTGCCGGATCCTCGCCGCAGAGTTTCTGGCTCGTCTGGTCGATCATCCGCTCACCGAACGCTTGGAGGCGCTGGTTGATGACGGTCTGCGCGTCCTCCGCCGCAAGTTTCGCGCGGAGGCGTCCGGCGTCGGCGAGAAGCTGGCGAACCGCGGCGGCATTTGTCTGCGCGCGCTCGAACGACGGTGCGAGGAGAGCGTCGATCAGCGCGTCGCGCACGTCGGCGGAAATGCCCTCTTCGGAGAGGAAGTCGATGACGGTCGCCTCGAATGCGCGGATGTTCTGGGCGTTGGTGCCGTCGCCCATTAGGGCGGGTTGCATGTTTCGGACGAGTGCGCCGATAAATTCGGGGCGCACGGATGCGAGCGGGCTGGCGGGGACCGTCACCATCTTGCCGCCGAACTGGGCTGTGACGGTTTTCGTGGCGATGAGCTGCTTCAGGAATGGAACCACTAGGCTGGGCTGGTTCTTGCAGATGTCCTGGCTCGTCAACTCGATCGCCTGCTCGCCGAAGGACTGGAACAGTCGCAAGAGTTCCTGTCGTGCATCGTCATCTTCAACGCGCGCGAAGAAGTCCGCGCCGGCCGCGAACATCTCGGCGGCCAGTTCGGCGTTTCCCTGGGCGTAGGTGGCGAGGATACCGAAGGACGTGCTCCACATCTCCCCGATCTCGCGGGGCGAGCTGCTCGGCACGAGCGCGAAGTGGTAGTAGGGGAACTGGAGCGACGTGCCGCAGAGAAGGGTGGTCTTCCCCGGAAGGGACATGAGCTCGGCGAGCTTCGCGCGCGCGGCGGCGAAACCCTCGGCGTTTGTGACCACTCCTTGCGGCGCGGCCGCTTGAGGTTCGTCACCTTGCGGCGCGGCGGAGGGCGATGGTGCAGGGAGGTCCTGTCCGAAGCTGGCTCCAACGAGGGCCACTGCGGCGAGGGCTGTGGAAAGGCGTGTTTTTTTCATGTGAAGAGTTCCTTGTCAAGCGTTTGCCTATATTATAAGACGAAATGACATTTGACGCAAGAGGGAGAATTAGGTATTATACAGACCATCCGGCGGCGAAGGTTTTGCTCCGCACGCCAGAGAATAGGAGAACGAATGAAAGAAATTGGAGTTGGCATACTAGGATTCGGCACGGTTGGCGCCGGCGTGGCAGAGGGTCTGCTGCGCAACCGCAAACTGATGGCCGAGCGATTGGACGTGGACATCGTCCTGAAGCGCATCGCGGACCTCGACATCACGACGGACCGCGGCGTGCGCGTGGACCCGGACGTGCTCACCACGGACGCGCAGGCCGTGATCGCGGATCCGGACGTGCGCATCGTCGTGGAGACGATCGGCGGTACGGGCATAGCGCGCACGCTCGTCCTGGCGGCGCTCAACGCGGGCAAGGCCGTGGTCACCGCCAACAAGAAGCTGCTCGCCGAATGCGGCAAGGAGATCTTCGACACGGCGAAGAAGAACGGCGTGGACATCTACTTCGGCGCGTCCGTGGGTGGCGGCATCCCGATCATCCGCAGCCTCCGCGAAGGTCTCGCCGGCAACGA
The DNA here is from genome assembly GCA_902761035.1 of uncultured bacterium. GTDB lineage: Bacteria > Verrucomicrobiota > Kiritimatiellia > RFP12 > UBA1067 > RUG572. The sequence continues at coordinate 79,170 of CACWIW010000028.1, forward strand.
GATCCTCCAGATCCACGGCATCCTCAACGGCACCTGCAACTACATCCTCACGCGCATGGAGAACGAGGGCAAGCCGTTCGACGAGGTCCTCGCCGACGCCCAGAAGCTTGGTTACGCCGAGGCGAATCCGTCTCTCGACATCGACGGCTTCGACACCGCGCACAAGGCCTGCATCCTCTCCGCGCTCGCCTACGGCTTCCAGCCGTCGCTCGACCAGGTGCAGATCGAGGGCATCCGCAACCTCTCCGGCATCGACGTGCGGTACGCCGCCGACTTCGGGTACCGCATCAAGCTCCTCGCGGTCGTCGCGCGGCACGACGCGGACATCGAGGTGGGCGTGCATCCCACGCTAGTGCCGTTCTCCCACATGCTCGCGAGCGTGAACGGCGTGTTCAACGCCGCGATGGTGCGCGGCGACCTCGTGGGCGATACGCTCTTCTACGGACGCGGCGCGGGACGCCTTCCCACGGCATCCACCGTCATCGGCGACATCGGCGACATCGCGCGCAACATGGCGCACGGCGAGACGCGCTACACGCGCGGCGTGCCCGAGTACGGCGAGGGCGCCACGAAGCTCCGTGCGCCCGGCGACATCGTGAGCCGTTTCTACCTCCGCTTCATGGTGGCCGACCGCGCCGGCAGCTTCGGCACGATCTCCACCACGCTCGGCAACCACGGCGTGTCGATCTCGGCCGCCACGCAGAAGGACGAGGATGGCGGCGGGACCGGTTTCGTGCCCGTGGTGGTGCTCACGCACCCTGCGCCCGCGAAGGCGCTCGACGCTGCGCTCGCGGAAATCGCCCAGGCCGGCGTCGTGGGCGAGACGCCCATCAGGCTCCGCATGCTCTAGACGCCGGTTCAGGACAAAACAAGAAGCCCCCGTCGAAAGACGGAGGCTTCTTGCTGTTTTGGCGGACGTGAATCAGGCTTCCGGCTTGGTCTTCCTGAGACCAAGGCCGCGGTCGCCTTCCTTCCACTGGCCGCGCTGCTGAAGCAGATTGACGCGCTCAAAACGCTTCAAGACGTTACGCTTGGACGTAATCTTGCTAGTTCCTCTCAGACTGCGATGCTGACTCATTTTTTTCTTCTCCTGTTCAAAAGCGGAGACAACAGTTTACCAAAATACGGTCCCGCACGCAAGGGGGAATGCTCAAAATCTAAAAATTGTGACTTTGTGCTTGTCTAGCGCGGCATGTTATGAGATACTAGCGGGCGCTATGCAGAAGTGTCATTTGATCAAAGTATGTTTTTCCACGGCGTGGCTGGTCGCGGCTGGCTGGACATTCGCGGCTCCCGCTCCCATTCAGCGCGGTCCGCTCATGCGCGGCACGGCGCCCGCAAAGGCTGCACCTGCGCCTGTGAAGGCCGCGCCTACTCATGTAAAGGCTGCGCCTGCGCTTGCGAAGAAGCCTGTCCCCGTGAAGGCCGCGCCTGCCCTTGCGAAGAAGCCTGTGCCCGCGAAGGCGGTGCCGCCACAGGCGAAAAAGCCAATTCCGGTCAAGCCAGCGTCTGCTCCTGCGCCCACTGCCACGTCGTACGGTCCGCGAGCGCCTTACCGTGGCGCCATCGCGGTGGACGCCGATTCGGGACGCATCCTCTTCTCAGACAACATGCGCACGCCGGGGTATCCTGCTTCCGTCACAAAGCTGATGACGTTCCTGCTTGTCTTGGAGGACATCCAGGCAGGTCTCTACGGCCTGAACGACCGCGCCGTTGCGAGTCCGCTCGCGTCGTCGATGGAGCCGAGCAAGGTGGACATCCGTCCGGGACAGTCGATGACGATCCACGACCTGCTGCTCTCCATCATGGTGAAGAGCGCGAACGATGCTGCCGAGGTATTGGCCGAACACTCGGCACGTGCTCACCTGCGCCGGCGCGGAGCTCCATCCGACCTATCTCCTGCGGAGCTGTGCGCGGAGTTCGTCGCGCGCATGAACCATCGTGCAAAGGAGCTGGGCATGCACGATACGCGCTACGCATCGCCAAACGGACTTCCGCCTCCCCGCAGGTCGAAGCGTGGTTTCGACGTGTCGACGGCCGCAGATCTCGTGAAGCTCGGAAGGGTGCTGGTGCGCATGCCCAAGGCGCTTTCATATACGTCGCGCGCGTCTTGCACCGTGACGGATGGTTCCGGCAAGTCCCTGACTCTTGTCGGGCACAACTACTTCATTCCGGGCAACCCCGATCCGAAACGCCTCTGTACGCCATTGCCCGAATGCGACGGACTCAAGACCGGCTACACCGCCGCGTCCGGCTGCTCGATCATGCTCACCGCGCGTCGCAACGGCAGGCGCGTGATTGTGATGGTGCTGGGCAGTGCCGGACGCCACGAGCGCGAGAGGGCTGCCGGCCATATCCTCCGCGACGCACTAGACGCCATCTCCATTTGGTAGTGGTGGCGTAGTGGGCGGAACCCTAGCGCAGGTCGGTGATCTTGGCTCCAGGAAGCACTTTGAGCAGGTTGTTTAGCTTGTCGTCGTCGAGTATCTTCTGCCGCTCCTCCGCGCTTAGCTCCGGTTTCGGCGGAGTTTGAGGCTTTTGCACGGGCGCAGTTTGAGTCGGGGTGGCGGGCGCAACCTGAGTCGGGGTGGCGGGCGCAGCTTGAGTCGGGGTGGCGGGCCTCTGGCCCGCAGATACGGGCGGCACCACCGGTGCCGCCGCTCCGCCCTGCCCCGCCGCCAACTCCCTCACGGCCTTCAGCACTTCCTCGATCGACGCCACCGTCGCCACGCGTGCAGCACGCAGTAGCGTCATCTCGATGAGCGTGCGTACGCTCAGCACGTAGCGCAGCTTGTCCTGCATCTCCGCGAGCTGGTCCGTGACGCGGAATAGACGCGAGGCTGGGCAGAGCTTCGCCTGTTCCTGGAGCACTTTGATCTGGTCCGGCGTCGCCTCGATGCCTGCTGCGTTGCCGCCGAGCGTCTGGCACACGAGGAGGTTGCGGAAGTGCTGCATCAGCTCGCCTGCGAGGCGGCGCATGTCCTTGCCCGCCGAGTCGAAGCTCTCCACGGCGCGGAGGATCGCGGCGGCGTCGCCCGTGAGGATGGCGCCGGCGAGGTCTTCCAACGACTTGCGCGAGACGAGGCCGAACACGCCGAGTGCGTCCTCTTCGGTGATCTTCTCGCCCGTGAATGCGATGAGCTGGTCGAGCGACGAGAGCGCGTCGCGCATGCCGCCCTCCGCGCCGCGCGCGATGGCGAGAAGGGCGTCCTCGGAGGCGTCGATTCCTTCCTTCTCGCAGATGTAGCGGAGGCGGGCGGCGATCTGGTGCGTCTGGATGCGCCGGAGGTCGAAGCGCTGGCAGCGTGAGATGATCGTGGCGAGTAGCTTGTCGCCCTCGGTCGTCGCGAAGATGAAGCGCACGTAGGGCGGCGGCTCCTCGAGCGTCTTGAGGAGGGCGTTCCACGCGGCCGCCGAGAGCATGTGGCATTCGTCGATGATGAAGATCTTGTACTTCGACGAGGCGGGCTTGAACTGGACGCCCTCGATGATCGGGCGCACATCCCCGACGCCGTTGTGGGAGGCGGCGTCGAGTTCCGTGACGTCGATGGAACGCCCCTCGGCGATCTGTCGGCAGCTCTCGCACGTGCCGCAGGGCTCCACGCCGTTCGGGGTGGGACAGTTGATCGCCTTCGCGAAGATACGCGAGAGCGTCGTCTTGCCGATGCCGCGCGAGCCGACGAAGAGATAGGCGTTGGCGATGCGCCCGGAGGCGATCGCGTTGCGGAGGGTGCGCGTGACGTGTTCCTGTCCCACGACGTCGTCGAACGTCTTCGGGCGGTATTTCAGCGGCAGCGCTATGTGGACCTGGTTTTCGCTCATGGGCACTAGTATACCATACCCTTGCCGAAACGGGGAGAAGTGTGATATATTATCCGCATGGAAAAAATTGCAATTGTCGGTTTCGGCTTCATGGGCCGGTTGCATTACGGGAACTGGAAACGGATTCCCGGCGCTCGCGTCGTCGCGATCTGCGACGCCAATCTCGCGCAGTTCCGCGAGGTCTCGGACGGGAACATCGCGGGCGTGGACGCCTCCACCGATTTCACGGGCATTGACCTCTACGACGACATGGGGAAGATGCTTGCGGCGGGTGGATTCGACGTCGTGGACATCACGCTTCCCACGCCGCTCCACCCGGAGGCGACGGTCGCCGCGCTGAAGGCCGGCTGCCACGTGCTCTGCGAGAAGCCGATGGCGCTTGACGTGGCGTCATGCGACCGGATGCTCGCCGCCGCGAAGCGCGCGGGGCGGACGCTTCTCGTGGGCCACTGCCTCCGCTTCTGGCCCGAGTACGCGGCGCTCAAGAAGCTGATCGACTCCGGCAAGTACGGCAAGGTTGTGGCGGCGGAGTTCTCCCGCGTCACGCCGCCGCCGGACGGCAAGGGCACGCACGGCTGGTTCTTCGACGAGAAGAAGTCGGGCGGCTGTCTTCTCGACCTGCACATCCACGATGCGGACATGGTGCGCTTCCTCTTCGGCCCGCCGAAGGGCACGGATGCCGTGGTACACCGTCGCGCCGGCGGGCTTCTCGACCATGCGCAGGTGCGCTACGCCTACCCCGACAAGGTGGTGACGGCGACCGCCTCGTGGGCCGTCTCGAAGACGCACGGGTTTGAGGCGTCGTTCCGCGTGGTGCTTGAGGATGCCACGGTCGTGTTCGACGCGAAGCGCGCGGCGCCGTTCATGGTCTACCCGCAGAAGGGGAAACCGTATGCGCCGAAGGTTTCCGCGCGTTCGGCCTACGAGGCGGAGCAGCGGTATTTCCTCGACATAGTGCGAGGGCGCGCCGTCGAGCCTATTCTCACAGCGCGTGACGCACGCGATGCCGTTGCGCTCGTGAAGTCGCTAGTCTGAATGGTTTGGGGTGTGGCATTATGCGTTTTCTTTCCTTGATATTGCTTCTCGCCGTCGGACTCGGCGCAGCATGGGGCGTGTGCCGTTTCGCAACGCCCCGTTACGAGGCCCGGTGCGAATGCGAGGTCGCTTTCGGACACCAGGCCGAGGGTGGGTTCGAGGAAAACCTCAACACGCGCCTCGAGGTCTGGCGTGCGGAACTGGCCGGAGAGCTTGCGGGCGCGGAAATAGAGCGCGTGCCGAGGTCGCGTCTCGTGTCGGTGACTGCGCGCGGGGCGAGCGGCGAAGACGTGGCGGCGCGCGCCACCTCTGCCGCGGAGGCGCTTGTCGCGTACACGGAGAAGGCGAACGCGTCGCGTTTCAGCAAGGCCACTACGCAGATCAGCGCGGAAGTGGAGCGGCTGCGCGAGGCGGACGAGCGCATCACGCAGAAACTGCTTGCGCTGCGTACGGCCAGCGCGACTGACGCGCAGGCTTCGGAGCGGCGTCTGCTCGAGCAGAGTCTCGCGCAGGCCACCGCCAACATCCTCGAACAGGAGAAGCGCGTGCGGGAGGCCGAGATGTTGGCGAGCTTCATGGAGGTGGCGCGGACGCGTCCTGGAGACCTTGGCGCTTTTCCGTCGTCGGTGCCAAAGGAGTCGGAGGTGCGACGCTCCCACGCCGCGTGGTCCGCCGCGCGGAGCCGCCTTGCCAACCTGCGCGCCAAGTACACGGAGGAACATCCTGAGGTGGAGATTGCGAAGAAGATGCTGGTCTCTACGGCCAAGCAGTTCGCGGACGTGATCGTGGGGGCGTCCGCCGTGGCGGACAGCAACCTGACGGCCGCCCAGAACCAGCTGAAGGCGTTTCGCCGCACGGCCAGCGGTCTGCGCGCCGAACTGGAGGGGATGAGTCTCCGCGCGACCGAGGCCAGCGGCGGAATCGAGCGACTGCAGGAAGAGAAGAGGGTCACGCGCGAGATGTACGAGGAGGCGCTGAAGAAGGAGAACGAGATGCGCGTGGCGGCCGGACAGGATGCGGACCACGTTCGCGTGGTGCGTGCGGCATCCGTGCCGTCGAAACCCGTATTCCCCGATTCGCGCATCGCATACGCGGTAGGCGGCGGATTGCCGGTGCTGTTGTGGATTCTCTGGGGGATACTCTGGCCCTCGGCTCCCCGTCACCGCCACCGTCACCACCACCGCAATTTCCATACTGGAAGCACGGACGGCGATTTGGTATAATCTTCCCCGTATCTGAAAGGATTTGAAAGATGACATACGACAAGAACCATGCGCTTCTCGAAACGCGCATTCCAGGCCTTCCCCCGCCGAAGAGCGGGAAGGTGCGCGACGTGTTCGACCTCGGCGACACGCTCCTGATGGTGGTCACGGACCGCATCAGCGCGTTCGACGTGATCCTCCCGTGCGGCGTGCCGGACAAGGGCAAGGTGCTCAACCAGCTCTCGCTCTTCTGGCTCGACTTCCTCGGCATGAAGAACCATCTCGTGACGGCGGACGTGAACCAGTACCCCGCCGCGCTGCAGGCCGTGAAGGACGACCTGCGCGGGCGCTCGATGCTCGTGAAGAAGGTGAACATGGTGGAGGTGGAGTGCATCGCGCGCGGCTACCTCACCGGCAGCGGCTGGAAGGAGTACCAGAAGTCCGGTACGGTCAACGGACAGAAGCTCCGCGAAGGCTACCAGAACGCCTCCAAGCTCGACGAGGTGCTTTTCACGCCCACCACGAAGGCGGCGATCGGCGACCACGACGAGGCGATCGACTACGCGCAGACGGAGGCGCTCGTGGGCGCGGATACGGCGAAGCTCCTCAAGGACGCCACGATCGGACTCTACTCGAAGGCGGCGGACTACGCGCTCCAGCACGGCATCATCATAGCGGATACGAAGTTCGAGTTCGGCAAGGACGCGGACGGCTCGCTGATTCTCGCGGACGAGGTGCTCACGCCCGACAGTTCCCGCTTCTGGCCGCAGTCTTCCTACGCGGTGGGCGCGAACCCGCCGTCGCTCGACAAGCAGTTCGTGCGTGACTGGCTTGATTCCATCCACTTCAACCACCAACCTCCGGGGCCTGTGCTTCCGGACGACGTGATCGCGCGTACGCGCGAGATCTACGTGAAGGCATACGAGGAGCTGAGTGGAAAGAAGCTGGTCTGAGGAGGCCCGTGCGACGCTTGACGCCTATCCGTGGAAGAATCCCGCGGACAAGGCACGCGCCGCGCGCGAGGCGGAACTCGTGAGTTTCGGCGAGTCCGTGGAGGTCGCGGATCTTCCGCTTGCGGTGCGGCGCTGGGCGGCGAAACGCTCACGGCCGCGTTTCGTCTGGAACGGCGAAAGCTGGCAGGAGATCCATGCGGCCTTTGAGAAAGCGATTCTGGAGCAGGTGCTCAAACGGGCACGCGGCAACGTCTCGGCAGCCGCGCGTCTGTTGAAGACGACGCCGAGGGTGATTTCATACAAAGCAAAAAAGAACGGAGTTAGTTATGGGATTCTTTGACGGAATCAAGCAGGCCATGCAGATGCGCAGCGAGGCTAAGAAGCTTCAGTCCGAGATCGAGAAGATCACGGTGGAGTACTCCAACGGCGGCATCACGGCCACTGCACGCGGCGACATGACGATCACGTCGATCAAGATCGCGCCCGAGACGTGGGCCGAAGTCGTTTCCGGCAAGAAGGAGCGCTTCGAGACCATGCTCTTCAACGTCATCAGCGGCGCGCTCAAGAACGTCAAGAAGGCGACGCAAGAGCAGATGGCGAACATGATGAAGTCCGGCGGGATGTCGGGCCTCTTCGGGCAGTGATGCTCGCGCCGATCGAAAACCTTGTGCGGAACCTCGGCCGCCTGCCCGGCCTCGGCCGACGTAGTGCCGGACGCGCCGCGCTTGCGCTCGTGCGCGAGCCGGAGCGTCTGCTTGAGCCGCTTGTCCTCGCCCTGCGCGACGCGCAGGCGAACGTATGCGCGTGCGCGCGCTGCGGCGCGTTCACGGTGCGCGGCGAGGATCCATGCGCGCTCTGTACGGACGCGACGCGCGACGGCGGCGTGGTGTGCGTGGTGGAGGAGGCGGCGGACGTCGTGACGATCGAGTCGTCCGGCGCGTTCCACGGGCGTTACCACGTCCTCGCCGGCAAACTCTCCCCCGTGCGCCACTGCGGCCCCGACAAACTCCGCATAGCCGAGCTGAAGGACCGCATAGCGCGCGAGGGGTTCGGCGAGGTGCTGCTTGCGCTTTCGACGGACATGGAAGGGGACGCGACGGCCGGATATCTGGTGGAGACTCTGCGCGAGTTCCCCTCCGCAAACGCGCCCGTGAAGGTGACGCGTCTCGCCTTCGGCCTGCCGGCCGATTCTGGCGTCGCGTATTCAGACCCCCTCACGCTGCGGCGCGCAATCGTCCACCGCTGCCCCGCATAAGCATGAAAAAACCGCCCGACTAAGCCTCGGACGGTTCAAAAAAATGGGGCAAGAGACGGGGCACGATCCCGCAACCCTCAGATCCACAATCTGATGCTCTACCAATTGAGCTACTCTCGCCATCGGAAAAACGGCGAATAGTATACCGAATCCCCGCGCATGTTTCAACCGTGAATTTCATTTTATTTTTCCGCAACACTATTTGTCACGCTCCGCTTTACCCGCGCGGGCGGATATGGTAGAATATCCGCCATGAAAAACGACACGCAGAAGAGAATTCGCATCACCGACACGACCTTGCGCGACGCGCACCAGTCCCTTTGGGCCACGCGCATGCGCACGGACGACATCCTCCAGATCGCCTCGGCGATTGACGATGCCGGCTACTACTCGCTCGAATGTTGGGGCGGGGCGACGTTCGACGTGTGTATGCGCTTCCTGCGCGAGAACCCGTGGGAGCGCCTGCGGCAGATCAAGTCCGTCTGCAAGAAGACGCCCTTGCAGATGCTCCTGCGCGGACAGAACATCCTCGGCTACAAGCACTACCCGGACGACATCGTGGACCGCTTCGTGGCGCTTGCCTGCGAGAACGGCATGGACATCTTCCGCGTGTTCGACGCGCTGAACGACCCGCGCAACCTCGAGAAGGCCATCGCGAGCGTGAAGAAGTACGGCGGCCACGCGCAGGGCACGATTTCCTACACCACCTCGCCCGTCCACACGGTCGAGAACTACGTGAAGCTCGCTAAGGAGCAGGAGGCGATGGGCATCGACTCCCTCGCCATCAAGGACATGGCGGGCATCCTCACGCCCGGCGCTGCGCGCGAGCTCGTGGGCGCGCTCGTGAAGGCGCTTCCCGAAATGCCGATCCAGATTCACTCCCACATGACGAGCGGCATGGCGGCCGCGATGTACCTCGCCGCCGTTGAGGCGGGCGCCGGCTGCGTGGACTGCGCAATCTCCACGATGTCCAGCTTCAGCTCCCAGCCCCCGTGCGAGTCGATGGTCGCGATTCTCGAGAGCGAGGGTTACGATACGGGCCTCGACCAGAAGAAGCTCGCCGCGATCAACGCCTACTTCCGCGAGCTGAAGGCGAAGCGCCAGCCCGCGTCCACCGCGAAGGTGGAGGCCGTGGACGCCGGCGTGCTCGTGCATGCGATCCCCGGCGGCATGATTTCCAACCTCCGCAGCCAGCTCGCCCAGCAGGGCGCGCTCGACCGCCTCCCCGAGGTGCTGGAGGAGCTGCCGAAGACGCGCGCCGACATGGGCTATCCGCCGCTCGTCACGCCCACGAGCCAGATCGTCGGCGTGCAGAGCGTGCTCAACGTCCTCTCCGGCAAGCGCTATTCGATGGTCACGGACGAGACGAAGCACTACGCCGCCGGCTACTACGGGCGCACCCCCGCTCCGATCGAGAAGAAGCTCGCGAAGAAGCTGCAGGGCGGCCTCAAGCCGATCACCTGCCGTCCGGCCGACCTTTTGAAGCCCGGTCTCTCCGCCGCCGCGCGGGAAATCCCCGCAAAGCTCGTGCAGGCGGAGGAGGACATCCTTTCTTACTGTCTCTTCCCAGAGGTCGCGCTCGGCTACTTCAAGTGGCGTGCGCAGCCTGATGACGCGAAGGACCCGATTCCCGCCGACGTGGAGATGCAGAAGGCGGAGTCCGCTGCGGCACCCGCACCTGCAGCCGACGCCGAGACCGCCAAGTTCGCGGAGATCGGCAAGGCGTTCGCCGCGCTCATGGCGGCGTGTGGCGGCACGAAGGTGGATCTTTCCGCCGTCAAGCTTGGAGAGGCGGCGCAGGGTGGCAAAGTCGGGGAAGCGGCGTCGCCGCTTCAGCCAGAAGGAAGCGACAAGAGTGTCGCTTCTCCGGCCCAAGAACCTACGGGCACGCCCGTCGTGGCGCCGCTCAACGGCACGTTCTACCGTAGCGCGGGTCCGGGCAAGCCGGAGCTCGCTGCGGACGGTGCGTCCGTCAAGACCGGCGACGCCGTTTGCATCGTCGAGGCGATGAAACTCTTCAACCCGATCAAGGCCACGGCTTCTGGCACGATCACATTTGCGGCTAAGCACGGCGCTGCTGTCGCGAAAGGCGAGACGATAGCATGGATTTCTTGAGTCCGGTTTGGTTGTGGATGTATGCAGGCGCGTTCCTCATGTTGGCGGAACTCGCCTCGCCTGGGTTCGTGGTGTTTTTCTTCGGACTCGCGGCGGCGACGGTATCGGTGCTGAAGTACGTGTTCCCGTCGATGCCGCTGTGGGGACAGCTCGCCGCGTTCTCCTTCCTCTCGATCCTCTACCTCTTGGTGCTCCGCGGATTCTTGAAGCGGGTCTTCGTGGGGGAGAAGCAGGAATCGCCGTCCGTCAACAACGAGTTCGTCGGACGCGTGGGCCGCGTGGTGGAGGTCGTGCGACCCGAAGTGCCAGGTCGCGTTCTAATTGGTGATGCGGAGTGGAGCGCACGGTCTGACAGTCGCATTGAACCGGGAACGGAAGTGCGGGTGGTGGCGCAGGAGAACCTTACGTTCCGCGTCGAACCCATCTGATTGCCGGTCGATGGCGGATACTTCATCGGGTATTGTTCACAAATCTTCATTGCCAAAATTGTTCACAAATCACAAATATCAATAGTGGAGGGGTGGAGGTCCCTCCTATTTGTATTGGTGACAATGGTGACATTTGTGAACAATTGAGATTTGTGAACAATCGCAATTGTGCCGACAAGTGTGCAAGTTATTGTTGAGCAACGACTAGGCGAACGCCTGGAGCGTTTCAAGATAGCCCTGCGGGTTGCCGATGTCGTGTCGGCGGCCCGGATAGCGGTACCCATAGACGGGACGTGCGGCGAGCAGGCGGCGGATGGAGTCTGTTAGTTGGATTTCGCCGCCGTGTCCCGGCGTCTGAGACGCGAGAAGGGCGAAGATATCGGGATGGAGCAGGTAGCGCCCCGCGATCGCCAGGTCGGACGGGGCGTTTTCAGGCTGGGGTTTCTCCACGAGGTCGGTGAGTTTCAGCACGCGGTCGTCCTCGGCCGTGCCCGCGACGATGCCGTAGCGCGAGATGCGTTCGCGCGGCACGCGCTCAAGCCCCACCACCGACGCGCCGTCGTGGGCGCGCGAGATGGCGGCCATGGCGGCTGAGGGCGCCTCCCCCGAAACGAGCGCGTCGCCGAGCAGCACGAGTACGGGTTCCGTCTCGCCTGCAAGGGCTTCCGCCGCTTGCAGCACGGCGTGGCCGAGTCCCTTCTGTTCGGTCTGGTACGCCCAGCGGATGCGGGCGGCGAGGTCGGGGTCGCCGTCGAAGTAGCGCTTGATGATTTCCTTTTCGGGCGAGGTGACGATCACCACCTCGTCCGCGCCGGCGGCGAGCGCCTCCTCGACGATGAGCTGGATGGCGGGTTTGGACCCGACGGGCAGCATTTCCTTGGGGACGACGCGCGTGACGGGCAGAAAGCGGGTGCCATGTCCGGCGGCTGGAATGAGTGCTTTCATGTGCGTTTCCTCCTTGCGTTATTAGAGGTCTTTCGCGTTGATCATGATCTCGTTGCCGATGCGGTTTCCGGAGTCGCCGTATCTCTCATGGCCGAAGCCCCCTTCCAGCGGCGTGAACATGGTGTCGAACACGTCCAAGATCCAGGCCCGCTCGTCCTCGTCCTCCGGCATGTGGTCGAGTATCCAGGCCATGTTGTCGATCATCTTGTTGATGCCGGCGCCGTCGAGAACTTTTCCCGCCACGAGACGGTCCGCAAGCTCGGGATATTTCGTCCTGAGCTTGTTCTCGGCCCACTTGATGGCGCTCTCCTGCAGCTTGGTGAGGTTCTCCTTGCGGATGCCGGGAGCCTCCTTCAGCCGGAAGAACGACTCGAAGAGCGAGGCGCCGTGGAAAATGGACTCGAGGACGTCGCCGAACCTGTAGCCGCGCGTCTTCATGCCCTGCGAGATGGAGGCCGGCTTGTCGAATATCCGCGCGTGCGCCGTCGAGCAGAAGATGCCGAACGTCTCGCACTTGAGGAAGAGCCGACGCCTAGGGCCGTTTCCGTTGCCGCCGTTCTTGAGTCCGTCCTCGTCGGGAATCGTGAAGAAGTGGAACGTCCTCATGCCGTTCAGGAGCCCGCCCGCGCCGACTGGCACGTCGTATCCGCGCGGCATGTTGAGATGCCCGTCGACATGCGCCGTCTGGTAGGGCTTCGCGTGCGTCGACGTGCGGATGTAGAGGCCCTCCGCCTTGTCGAGCCAGCGCGCAATGTCGCCGTTCTTGTCCTCGATCGTGAACGAACCCCGGTACATGTACTCGCCTTTCTTGAGGGCTGCCGCGTGGAGCGCGTAGGTGAGCGCGACGATGTTCTGGTTCGTGGGCTCGAAGAGCCCGGGCCGGCCGCTCATCAGCGCGCCGAGGATCTCCTTGCCGAGCTTCACCTGCGCGGAGAGAAGCGCGCGGAGCTCCGCCGCGTCGCGCGGACGGTGTACGGACGAGCTCTTGAACAGGAGGTCCTGGAAGTGTATCTTCGGAAACTTGTACACTTGCCCGTCCACCTCGAAGTCGAGATACGGTGGAAGTTGGCTGAGATCGATCAGCGGACGCGGGTCCGCGACTGGCTTCGGATAGGGGACTGGCTTGTAGATTGTCGCTTCCTTGAGCCCGCTGCCGCCGTCCTTGCGCGCCATGTACTCCGCGGCGTGCGTGATCTGCTGCACCTTCTCCTCGTTGAACACCGCAAAGAACTTCTCCGCCTTGTCCACCGGCACGGTGATCCGCGTCACGCCGAGCGCGTCCGTCTCGAACTTCGCGCCCGCCGTCGTGACCACGTCCTCCAGCTGCTTCATGTTCGCGTACGACATCTTCGTCTCGGTGAAGTACACGATGTTGTCGCCCTTTAGCGCCGCCTTCCACGGAACGCGCGACTCGGGGATGACCTCCAGGTGCTCGAGCGCGACCTTGCCTTTCTTGCTCGTCCACGTGGTGGGCGAGGTGAGTTTCTCGAGGTTGGCGACGGTCTCGATGGCACCCTGGCGCACGGCCGGTGGCTGGTTGTCGAGGTCGTCGTAGAGCGCGAGGTTGTTCTCGGAGACGTCGAGGATTTTCTTCAGCGACTCGTTGAACTCCGCCTCCTTCTTGTCGATGTCGGCGCATATCTTCGTGCGCAGCGTCTTCTCTGCGTCGGAGATGCCCTCCTCGTTCGGGTTGAATGCGGCCCGGTATTGGTCGAAGAGCTCCTTGAACTTGCCGCTCTGCGCGGTTTCGCGGAGGCTGATGACGCCTTCCATCTTGGAGAAGAACGTGTCGTCGTCGAAGACGGAGAAGTTCTCGAAGCGCGGCTTGGTGCTCTTGCCGTAGGTGTCCTTGAAGGAGAGGTCGTCGGAGACCTTGAGGTACTTGGCGTTGCCCTCGAGGGAGTGGCCGGGGTCGATTGCGAAGAACTTGCCGTGCGCGAAGCCCTTGTTCTGCCCGCGGCGGCCGACGGCGTCGCGGTCGGCCGTGAGGAGGAAGAACGCCTTGTACTTGCCAAGTTTCTCGGCGGAATGTCCCTTTGGCGGGACGATGCGGCCGTCCTTGATGAAGCCGGCCTCCATGTCCTTGTAGCCGTCGGCGAACTTGGCCTGGAGCATCAGCTTGGGGTGTCCGTCGGAATATTCTCCGCGGACGATTTCGAGCTCCTGCGCGGGGACGCCCGCGATGCGGGTGAGGTCGTTCGCGAGGGCCTCGGTGACGGCGCCGGCGGAGATGGAGTCGGCGGAGTGGGCGGTCTGGAGGCGGTAGATCTGCCCGAGGATCGGCTTGCGCGTGGTGAGGATGCGCTCGGGACGCTGGAACGACCCCGCGTGCGCCGCGTCCTTCTTGCTCACGCGGTCGCCCTCGTTGTAGTCGAGCTTCATGATGTGGCGCTCGTCGAAGTGCCTGAAGATCGGCGAGAACAAGTAGAAGTCGTCGCCATCCCGCACGCCCATCACGGCATCGCGTATCTGCGCGAAGAGCTCGCGCTTGACCTCTTTGATCGCCTCCGCGCTCTTCTTGTCCACGCTGCCCGAGATGAGCCGATCGAGGTCGGCCGGGCTCAGACCGTAGTTCTGGATGGCCTTGGCGAGCGGACCGAACGAATGGTTGTCCGGGATTTTGCCGTTCTTCACCATCTGGGCCGCCTCGGCGAGAGCGAACTCCGCAACGGCGGCGATTCCCGCGGGGTGCGCGCGCCCGGCGAGCATGATCTGTTCGCGCAACGTCTTGCCCTCGCACTTCTTCGCGAAGGCGGGGTCGTTCTGCTTGAGCACGTCCAACGCGTGGCGACTCTCGTCCGAGTTGATGTCGGCCATCATGCCGCGCGTATCGTCCGGCGACCAGTCGTTGCGGTAGATGAAGCCCGGCTCCACGCCGTTCGTCTTGAGCTTCTCGAAGAGGATGGTGTTCGAATTGGATCGGTTGACGCTCATTCCCGCGCCGATCATGCCTTTCTTGATCTGGTCTTCCACGGAGGTTGTGCCTGCGCCGAGGATCGTGGTGAGGTTGCGGAGTCCCGTCGGCTCCTTGGCACCTGCGATCGTCTCGACGGACTTGCGCGCACCGAGCGCATTGGTATCGAGGCCTTCGTCCTTCTCCTTGCGGAGGTTCTCGATCGCCGCATCGATGCGGCGCGAGGCGGCCGCTGCGATGTCCTCCGGCGTGTGGCACGCCGCGAGGTCGACGCCCTTTAACGGATCGTCATGCAGTTTCTGGCGCACCGCCTTCTGGTCGGCGTCCGACAGCTCGAGCATCTTCGGGGAGGTGTCGAGCTGGCGGTTCACCTCGCCCAGGAAGCGGTTCTTGCGGATGGGCACGAGGCTGGAGAGCGTCCGCTGGATGTCGCAGGCGCGGAGCGACTTGTTGAGCTGGCTGCGCGATCCGAGCACCGTGTCGAAGGCGTGGGTTCCGAGCGAGCCGTATTCCTTCTCAAGGGCCTCCTTGAACGCCGCCATCGTCGCGTTGTTCGCGGCCCTGCCCTGCGAGAAGATGAAGTTGCCGAGGCGTGCGGTGGCGTTCTTCCCCTGTCCCTGCACGACGATGTCGCGCTTGGAGAAGTGCGTCGCGCTTGCCGCGGCCTTGAATGTCTCAAGCGATATTGCCATTGTATTTAGCTCCTTCCGGTTGGTTTACGCCGATAGTCGGAAAAGGTTACAAGACTGGCGTTAGACTTTTGACATGAGACGCGAGAATGTGACTGCTTCACGCGCGGATCATGTGGTGGAGCGGCATTTCGACAGGGGCGGCGGGGGCGCTTTCGGTGTCGCCGGCGAGGACGCGGCGGATGCGTTCGGACCAGATGTCGCAGAGCTGGAGGATCTTTTCGAGCGTGGCGATGAAATCCTCCGTGTCCGCCGCGGCCTTCTCGAGGTCGAAGAAGTAGTTGTACACGACCGTCTCCGATTCGGGTTCGACGGCGAAGTAGCCGCCGGCCGTGTCCTTGCCGAAAAGGCCGCCCACGAGCAGGTCGCGGAACACGGCGGCGGGGGCGTCCTTCTGCAGCGTGGTGATCTCGATGAAACAGAGGACCTTTCCCGTGGCCTCCACGAACTGGAGGTTTACGTTGTAGGTGTCGTCCACCCGCACGCTTACGAGTCCGGACTCATCAGGTACGAACGAAGCTATGCCGGTGTCCTTGCGGACGGCGGCGATGAAGTCGTTGAAATCGGCGAGCGTTGACATCATTTTCCTCTCTACTATTGCTTGGCGCACAAATTATACCACATTTTATCCGTGCAATCTATCGGCAGGATAAAACTGTTGGTTGTTGTTGAATCTGACGAAGACACCCGCCGGAACGACGCGCGCGGGGGCAAGATCGCCAGGAAGAAGGCGAAGCTCGCCGTGGCAAGGGAGCTCGCCGTGACTGTCATAGCCCTCCTGAAGGATCCGTCGCGGAAGTACGTTCCGCTCTCCGAAGCGGGCCGGGCGGGGTTCGAACGCTACCGCGCCGAGCAGGCGGGCCTGCCGGAGCGCAGTGGCCGCGCGGTCGCCGTGTGAAGGATGCGCGGGGGAGAGCACGGCCGAATTTCAAACGTCCCGCCAGAGACCGTCCGGCTTCGAGGAAAGCAACGGGCGCCTCGTTCCGGAAGAGTGCGATGTCCGCCCGGCACCACGAGTGCGATTGGTAGGTGGTACCTCGGAGTACGGATTACATCATGCAAGCGCGGCGAAGGCTGCGGAGTGCGAATAGGGGGGGAGACGTCACTGGCTTCCGAGAAGCGGATGCAGACGGCGAGGACTCTTTGCCAAGAAGACGGACTGACGCGGAAACACAGCGGAATTGCAGGGTCCAGATCGCTTCGCGATTAGCCCGTGTTTCCACGTTCGCAGTGAAATATCTTAAATATTGCGTAAATCAGATGCTTTTTTCATATAAGCAGTTTTGTTTCACTACACGACTTTTGATACGGTATCTGTCATTTTGATGCTGATTCTCCCCTGTTAAGTGCATATATGGATCGTCATAAAGGCGTTTTTACTTATGAACGTGGAAAGTCGGGTTAGCCTTGACAATTGTTCCCATAGGAGGGTGCGATCACCGAGCGCGCCGCATGGTGGGGCGAGGCGTCCCGCCGAGCCGCCGAAAATCCCGTTTCCCCGTGTAGCCCGCCGCCTACGCTTCGCGCAGGAATGTAAATGAGGATAACTTTGATTACTTTCGCTATTGGGAAATTAGGAGTTTCGGAGTTAATGAGAGTATTCCAAGACTCCAAAACACCCAACAGCGAAAGTAAAAACGCAAATTATAGTTAAGTTATAGGCAAGGGAGAACGAAATCCCCGTGTAGGGAGAACGCTCATCCCGTGTAGGGAGACTACCGCCACTGGGGCAGCGGATACTGGTGGCAGAACACGCGCCTGCCGTACTACACGATGTTCGCGTCTGGCGACCTCGACATGCTCCAACCGCTGTTCAACATGTATTGCGGCCTCATCGACTTCAACGTGAAGCGCACGCGCAAGTACCTCGGCATGACGGAGGAGACGCGGGTGTATATCGCGGACCGCTTAGAGGCAAGGGTGACTGGACTCCCCTAGTGGGTAGAACGCCGGAGGGGGCGATTTGTTATACTGGGGGGCGAAAGGCATATTATGAAGAGAACTTTCGCACTTTCAGTTTTGGCCGTGACGCTCGGCGCACTTTGCGTAACGGCGCGCTCGTTTGAGGTCGGGGAGAAGGACTTCCTTCTCGACGGCAGGCCGTTTGTCGTGCGGTGCGGCGAGGTCCACTACGCGCGCATCCCGCGCGCCTACTGGCGTCACCGTTTGCAGATGCTGCGCGCGATGGGGTGCAACGCCGTCGGGTGCTACATGTTCTGGAACTTCCACGAGCGCGAGAAGGGCGTGTTCACGTGGGACGGACGCGCCGACGTTGCGGCGTTCTGCCGCATGGCGCAGGCGGAGGAACTTTGGGTGATTCTGAGGCCCGGCCCCTACAGCTGTGCGGAGTGGGAGGGCGGCGGCGCGCCGTGGTGGCTGATGGGTGAAGGGGAACTGGGAACGGGGAATGGGGAACGGAGGAATCCGATCTCGATGCGGTCGTCCGATCCGCGCTGGCTCGTGCCCGCGACGAACTGGCTGCATGCGGTCGGACGCCAGCTGTCGGGACTGCAGGTCACGAAGGGCGGACCGATCCTGATGGTGCAGGTCGAGAACGAGTACGGACTCCACGGCGGCGACGTCGCGTACATGCGCGCGCTCCGCCAGGCCGCGCTCGACGCGGGTTTCGAGGTTCCGCTCTACGCCTGCAATCCGCCGCGCGTCATGCAGAACGGATTCATCCCCGAACTCTTCCAGGCGGCGAACTTCGGCGGGGATCCGGAGCAGCGCTTTGAAATCGTCCGAAAATACCAGCCCAAGGGCCCGCTCATGTGCGCGGAGTACTATCCCGCCTGGTTCGACACGTGGGGACAGGCCCACCATCCACCCAAAAACGACCGCGCGTTTTTCGGCCCGATCGACTGGATGTTCGCGCACGGCGTCAGCTTCTCGCTCTACATGGCGCACGGCGGCACGAGCTTCGGCGGATGGTCCGGCTGCCGCAATCCGTTCGTTCCGAACGTCACCAGCTACGACTACGAGGCGCCGATCAACGAGAACGGACGCGCCAATCCGAGTTTCGCGAAATACCGTGCGCGCGCCGCGCGGTACCTCAATGCGGGCGAGACGATCCCCGAGCCGCCCGCTGACATTCCGACAAAGGCGTATGGCACCGTCGCGATGGAGCGAATCGCGCCGCTCGACGTGCTTGTCCGCCGCGAAGTGAAGATGGAGCGTCCGCAGTTCATGGAGAAACTCGGACAGGGCTTTGGACTCGTCTCATACGAACGGATGATCGCGCCCGGTGACGGCGGGTTGCTCAACGTCGATGAACTCCATGACTTCGGCTACGTGTTTCTTGACGGAAAGCGCATCGGAACGCTTGACCGTCGGCACCGCGGCGTAAGGCCGCGCATCTACCGCTCGAAGGAGAACCGTCCGAGGCTCCTGCAGATTGTCGTGGAGGCGATGGGGCGCATCAACTCTTCATCGGGGATGGAGGACCGGAAGGGCATGAGCGGACGCGTCCGCCTCGATAAGAAGGAGCTGAAGGGATGGACCGCGCGGATGATGCCGCTCGACCCCGATGGGGGAGAGAATGTAAAGTGTAAAATGGAAAGTGTAAAATGGGGGAGTGCGGATGTGCCTTCAAATGCGCCGGCGCTTTACCGCGGCACGCTCAACGTGCCGGACGACGTTCCCGCCGATACGTTCCTCGACATGAGGGATTGGACGAAGGGTATCGTGTGGGTCAACGGACACAACCTCGGCCGGTTCTGGTCCATCGGCCCACAGCAGACGCTGTATCTGCCGGGGTGCTGGCTGAAGAAGGGCGGCAACGAAGTCGTCGTGCTCGACTTCTTCGGTCCGCGCGCGAAGAGCGAGATTGCATCCGTCGGCAAGGCCGTCCTCGACGTCCTGCAGCCCGAAACGGACTTCAACCGCAAAGAGCGCCAGAGCAAGAAATGCCTCGGCGGCGAGGAAGTCGCCTCTGGCACGTTCCCGTCCGGCGACGAGGCGCAGGTCGTCATGTTCGGGAAGGGGGTGCGCGGCAACTTCTTCACGCTTCAGGCGCTCACGACGTACGACGCGAAGAACCTTGCGACGA
Organism: uncultured bacterium; assembly: GCA_902761035.1. Classification (GTDB taxonomy): domain Bacteria; phylum Verrucomicrobiota; class Kiritimatiellia; order RFP12; family UBA1067; genus RUG572. Next base: position 98,576 of record CACWIW010000028.1, read on the forward strand.
TCGCCGAGTTCGACTTCCTCGACAGGGACGGCAATCCGCTGAACTCGCTCAACGTGCAGATCACCGGCGTCGACAGCGAGGAGGAGATACGCGAGGACGGCGTCGCGGAGAACGCGATAGACGGTCAGGTCGAGGCGTTTTGGCTCACGAGTTCGCGCACGCTGCCGCACTGGATCGAGTTCTACGTCCCAACGAAGACGGAGGTATTCGGCTTCCGCTACACGCCGCGCCAGAACAAAAGCGTCGGGCGCATCAAGGACTGGCGCTTCCTCGCGAGATAATGTCTAAACCAGAACGAAGGAGAAACAAGATGAACGGCGGAGGAGATTCCATACGCGGGCGGTTCAGGGACGGCTAAATGAACCGCTTTCAGCAGTAGTATACCCCATCGGGTAATACGGCGGGGGGCTGATTCTGATAGAATACGGGCGACATCTGAGAGGAGTCGTCCATGAGGATAAAAACAGAGATTCTGGCGTGTGTCGGCATGATGGCATGCACGGCCGTGGCATTTACGACTGCGAATGTGCCGTCGGATGGCGTGTATCGGTTTGCGTTTGGCGTGAGCGAGACGCAGGACGGGTCGATCCCCGTGCCTGCAAACGCCGTGTGCGACGTGAACGGCGAGTTGGAGAACGGGCAGTTCTCCTACGGCTTTCTCGGCACGACGGACGATTCGTACAGGACGGACGTTCCGTCCAATCTGCCGACGGTTCCCCACGCAATCGACGGCTTCAAGGTCGTGAAGGGACAGAAGATCGTCCTTCATGATACGACGGACGCGAACGGCGTTTCGTGTGTCGCCGGCCCTGCGGCAAGCGAATATCTGCCGAGAGGTGCGTCGTCTTTCGAGGGGCGTTATCCTGTCCGCTTCTCGATGCGGGCGGAGGAGCGGGCGTACTACGCCGTCACCTGCACCGTCGCGAACGCGTCTTCAACGGCCAATGCCGACGTGACGCTTTTCTCCGAACGCTGCCACACGCACGCGCAGCATCTCGTTCTCGCCCCCGGCGAGACGAAGACGTTCGCCTGGAGCGTGGAGCTTGCGCCGAACTATTTCAAGACGCCGAAGAAATCCTACGCCGACAACGCGATCAACGTGGTGGTCGTCGGCGAGAACGCCGCGCTCGCCTCCTTGACCGTCGTCAAGCAGCCGCAGACGGCCGGGACGGTTCGCGGCGGCGCGGTCGCCAACATGAACGTCGGCCGGACGATGTGGCTCTGCGACGACTCGACCGGAACCGACCAGCGCTGCGACACGCCGTACTTCACGCTCCAGAACTATTCGGGCGTCGGCTCGGGTCTTTCGCGTTGGGCGCCTGCAAATCTTGCGATCCGCAATCAGGGCGAGGGCGGACTTGCCACGGGCGCGAACACGCACCGCAAGAGCTGCCTTCTCAAGCCAGGCGACTATCTCTATGTCGAATACGGACACAACGAGGCCAGCACGGAAAGCTACACAAACAACCTCGAGACCTATTTCGCGGATGCGAACGAGGCGGGCGCGAATCTCGTCATCGTCTCGCCGCTGGAGCGTCATTATTCGTGGGATGCCGAAAACGCGAAGTGGAACCGTACGCTCCAGGGCTACGCCGAGGCAGGGGAGGCGTGGGTCGAGGCGAAGATCGCCGCCGGCGCGCGGAATGTCGCCTTCATCGACCTCAACAAGCCGTTCGCGGACTGGATGAACGCGGAGCTCGTCCGAATCAACGGCATCAACCCGTCCATCCCGTTCAAGGACGCGATCGACTACTACTTCTTTTCCGCCAAGGGCGGCAAGGTGGACGCCACGCATCCGAACCCCGCCGGCTCGGACTGGGGCGCGTACATCGTCTGGTCGAACGCGCTTGCGCGCGTCGCGGCCGGCGAGGCGGAAGGCGCGACGGCGAGCCAGCGCATCCAGGCCGCCGTCCTGAAGGGCATCACCGAGGGCGTGCAGCTCAAGGTTGGCGTGGGCGGCACGGCGGACAACACGCCGTGGCGGGTCTCCGACGACATCATCACCGCAGGCAAGGCGGAGTGCGGCATGGAAATCGCCAGTCATGGGGTAAAAGAACAGGATGGCGTGTGCGTCGCCACCTTCGCCGAGGCGGCTTCGTTCGCGGCGTCTGAGGCGCCGCACACGGACCATATTCCCGACAAGTGACGTCCGAAGGCGTGAAAGCGGCCACATCCGCCGTCTGGTAGGGGCCGACCACCGGGTGGCCCGCACGGGGATAGCGTCACCGCACGATAAACGTGAAGCCAGGCTTTCCGATGCGGGCCTTGGTCCGCGAGAGGAAGAGTCTGTACCCCCGCAAGTCGCCGCTGAGCGGACGCGGTGCGGCGGGAACGATGCCGCCAGACGGCGCCGTGGCGAAGGTAAAGCCCTTCTGCAGCGCTTCAGGATTGGTGACGACGATCTCCGCGCCCGTGAGGTCTAGCGTTGCGCCATCGGTGACGCTCATCGTCTCGCCAATCGTCACGTTCATGCGCTCGGTCACGACGAGGTTTCCACCCGCGAGCGTACCGCCCACGTTCAGGACGGGCTGGCGGAGCGTATTGCCCGCACCGATGCTCAGCGTCGCGCCGGATTCGAGTGTGAGCGCACGAGCAGCGCCAGAGTCCGCGCTTATCGCGGCCACGACCTCCGCGATGTCCGCCGCCGTCGCGTCCGGCCCCTTCTGTGCGCTGAGCGCAATCGCCTCGTCGCTCAATGCGCCGTTCCAGATGCGGACCTCGTCGTAGCTCGCGTTGGCATCGCTGTCGGCGCTGTATTTCGACACGCCCAGCCAGAAGTCAGGGTCCTTCGCGAAAAGGGTGGCCAGCGTCCAGTCGGAAACTGTTGCCTCCTCTGACCGCTCAAGCTCACCCGTGACGGCGTTGCGCCGCATCCACTTGACCGTGGTGGAACCGTCGCCGTTGGCCTTGAACGTAAACGCGAAGTAGTACTGCGTCCCGAGCTCCATGACGGACATCATCGTACCGGACTTGTTAATCACAGCGACATTATCCTTTTTCAACTGGACAATGTCCTTGGTTGCATCCGTTCCGGTGCTCCAGGCGAACAAGAAGCAATCCGTCTGCCCGGGGTTGCTTGCGTATGAGCCGTTGCCGTAGTCGAACACGCGGGCCCAGTTCTTCACGGCGTCATTGCTCGCCCATATCTCGACCGTCGCGTTGCCCAACCCCAGAAGGCCCTTGCCGAGGTTCAGCGAGCCCTGCCCCGAACCATTGCCATTGAGGACGAGCTTGCCGCCAGTGGTCGCACGTTTATCCGCGTTGCCGAACGTGGAAGCGGAAGTGCCCGTGATCGAGTCGGTGTAGTCGTTGCCCTCGCCGTTGAACGACCAGCGGTGCGCGATGCCGACAGGTGCGGTATTGTCGCACGAGGCGGAGAGCGCGAGCGTGCCATTGGACACGACCATGTTCCAGACGGGCGGGACTGCGGCGACGGTCAACGTTCCGCTTCCCGTCTTCGTGAACGTGCTCCCCGCGGCCGCCGCTATGTTGGCATCGCTCACGGTCGCCATCGTCACATCGTAGCCCGCAGTGTCGAGCGTCAGCCCTCCTGGACCGTACGTCACGTTGTCCAGCCCGCTGATGAAGTTCGCGCCGTCCGTCACGTTCGTCGCGACGATCGTGCCGCCGTTCGCAAAGAAAGCCGATGTTCCCGAACCGCCAGTTATGCCGGGCGTGACGACCGTGCCGCCGTTCAGGGTGTAAGTGCCGACGCCTCCCGAGGACGTGGCGATGTTGATGACCCCGGCCGACACCATTCCGGCGTTCTGCGTGAAGGCCGCCGTACCGCTGATGCCGACGACGATTCCTGAAAAGACATCAAGCAAACCGTCATTCAGTATGTATGTTCCTACGCCCGTCGTGTTTTCACCCAACTTGAGCCAGTTATCCACCTTGCGGGCAAAGTAGTTGGTGCCGCCGTTCTGCACGTGCGTGCCGACACCGCTCATGCCGATGCGCTCCCACGAATACGGCAGCACCATGCCGTCGTTCTGCGTGTAGGTGCCAACGGAACCCGCCCCTTCGCCGATGCGCAGATCGTTGCAGGCGACCGTTCCCGCACCCTGCGTGAACGTTCCCTTGCTCGTCGTAACATTGGTGCGCCCTACCCAGAGATGCCCTGAGGTTCTTAACTCGCCGTCAGTCAGGTTGTAAACGCCAGTACCGTCTTGACCCACCGTGAATTCCGCGCCGATGCTGAACAGGCCGCCGGACTGGTTGACTTCGCCGTAGCCGTTCTTGGACGTGCCAATCGTGCCCCAGCTGCGCGTAACGAAAGAGCCGTTCCCGCTGAGGTTGATATATCCCTTGTTACCCTTCGTGTCGAATCCACCCATGGTCAGGCGGTAGAAGTTCACAGATGCGTCGCCATCAATGTTGATCGTTCCCGTGCCGCCCTCCGCGCCGACGAACACGGTGTTGTTGTAGGTATTCGTCATCGCGCCACCGGTGATTGTGTAAGTGCCCCTGCCGCCGTTACGGCCAATGTTGAACCAGTTGTTGAGCGTCACGTTGCCACTAGTCTGGATGAACTCGCCTACGCCTTTACTGCCCACCGTGAAATCCTTGGCCGCCGTGAGAGTTCCGCCCGTCATGCGGTAGACGCCATGTCCGGCCGCGTTGTCTTTTCCGCCGATGGCGCACCAAACGTTTCCGAGATTCACCGCGCCGTTCGTCTGCACGAACTCCGCATAGTGCATCTTGCCGAGATCCAGTTCGGTCACTGTGAGCGTACCGCCCGCGCCGTCCTTCGAGAGAAGGAACTTTACGTCCCCGGAAGTCGTCAGGTTCGCAATGTTGTCGATGAAGGCCGACTCGCCCATCTTGGCGTAAGTCGTACCTTCGCTCGGCGGAGCGAACTCCACCGTCGAGCCTTCCCCTCCGGAGAAGGACGCACCCGCCACCGCTGCAAGATGGTTGAGCGTGAGCGTGTGTCCGTTGAGGTCAGCCGCGCCGATGATCGTCGGCGTGTGGGAAAGCCCGCGCCAGTCGCAGTCCGTCGTGAGCGTGCAGTTGCCGATCTCGAACACCTTGCAGGCGATGTCCGTCCCTGCGGGGGCCTGCAGGTTCACGTTGTTGCCCACGATCTTCACGGTGTAGGCGGCAGTCGGCACCACCGGCTCGCTGACCGCGCCGGTCCATGTAGCGACCTGGTCGCCGTTCTTCGCGAGGATTATCTTCACGTCAACTTCCTTGATGAGGCCGTCCGACAGTCCCTTGGAGGCTGTCGGCTCGCCAAGGAAGTAGATGACAGACTTCTTGGAGGCGGAGTTCGTGACCACGGCGCCTACATAGTCGTCGCACACGATGTCCTTCACCGTGAGGTTGTGTCCGTTGAGGTCAAGCACCGCTCCGCTGGCGAGGATGACGTCGCCCCGGTCAGACCAGTCGGCGTCCGCCTCCAGTGTGACGCGGTTGAGGCCGCTGCCCTGCGTGAAGTTCGCGGTGTTGAACGCATACGTGGCGCCGTTCACGGCAATGACGAACGGCACGGATCCGATGTCTCCGCCGAAGTTCTTGTTCGAGCCATAGCCGCCGTAGGTGTCGCCGCAGATGATCGTAAAGCGGTGCCAGCCTTCCGCAACCGCGACCGTGCTGTTCGCCTCACCGCTGTAGCCGTTGTTGTACAGCACGTTCGCGTTGTCGATGAAGAAAGCAAAATAGTCGTCGAACTTCTGGTTGATGGCCCACGAGCCCGCCTTCGCAGAATCGACGTAGAACCAGCCGTCGAAGCGCAGCTGCGAAAACTTGAGGTTGTTGTCCTGCCAGCTTCCGCCCGCGCCGTTGAGTTTCGAAGTGTCCCCCTCGCCCATGAACGTATAGTCGATGAGGTCGATGTATTTCCACGTCCCATTGCCCATTCCGCCTCGCTGGGCGTAGTGTATTCTGCCATACTGCGTAGCGGGATGGTCGATCGTTCCGACACGGGCGGCGGCCGGCCAGGACGAATCGTACTTTGCCGGACCCGCCTTCAACGCGTTCCCCTGCGGATAGAGGATCGTATCGGTCACGGCATCATAGACTCCCGCCACGCCGTCCTTCATGCACGGACGCAAGTCGCTCACCAGCACGTACTCCGTGCCGTCGTCCGGAATCTGCCAGATCTTCGCATGGTAGAACCGCGCGAGGCTGTAGTTCGACACACCTTCCGTCCCGCTGGACGCGTCGATGGTATGTTCCGCGAAAAGATACAGGCTCGTGCCCGTGTCAATTACGCCAGAGTTGGCAGACCAGTCCACGCTCCCGACCTCGAAAGTGCCGTCGGCTTTCGTCGTCTTGCCGGAGAGCGCACCGGTGGTGGAAGCCTCCACCTCCGTCAAGTAGTCTCCGCCCCATGGGACATAGCCATATCCGTCGCTCGCGTAAGTTCCCCCGTACCAGAACCGCATCGACTGGCCCCACATCGTGCAGAAGCCAAGGTGGGCCCAGGTGCCGTTTGTGATTTTGGCGGCGGCAAGCATGGCGTGGTGGGTATCGCCGCCGAGGTTGGCGAACCTTACCTCCGCCTTGGTGCCGCATCGGCCGCGTATGCCGGTATCCACGTAGAGGTTAGCCTTGGATTCCACCCACTCGAGGAAGTAGTCGGGCGTTTCCGCGAAACCGCATACAGCGGTGAGTGCGACCGACGCGGCCAGCGCGCGGTGCCATGTTATTGCTCTTGCAATTGCTTTCATTTTCGCTCTTCTTGTTGGTTAAACTTCAGTGGTAAAATCGGGGCCGTGACAGCAAGCGTACGACAGCAAGGCGGCAACGCCCTTCTTGTTGTCGTACGCTTGTTGTTTCGGAAACGGCGGCGACATGCGCAAAAACGCGCC
>CACWIW010000029.1 GCA_902761035.1 uncultured bacterium
CGGAGGAACCTTGCGGTCGGTAAGGAGCGTCACATAGCTGTTCGGAATGAGCATGCGGTCGGGGTTGGGGAAGGAAAGGCGCATGATGATTGTTGCGGTGTCCTTGCTCATCTCGTTGTCGTCGAAGTCCCACTTGCCCTCTTCGCCGTACTCGCTGCCGTCGGGCAGGATGAGTCGCATGCGGTAGTCGGGCGCCTTGCCCTTCTTGAGGGCCGCGCGCCAGCCGATGTAGGCGCGGTCGGTGAGCGGGAAGGTGACGCGGATGGGGTCGATCTGCACGATGCGCGCAAGCGCGCCTTTCGACGGAGCCACGTAGTCGCCAACGTGGGCGGATGTCTTGCCGATCTGTCCGCTGATCGGCGCCACAACGACAGCCTTCTTGAGGTCGTACTCGGCCACCACCAGGTTGGCCTTCGCCTGCAGGACGGCGGCCTTGGCCTTGTCGGCGCCGGCTTCGGCGTCATCGCGCTCCTTCTGCGTGATACCGCGCGCGTCTGCCTTCTGCATGCGCTCCCAGTAACGCTCGGCGCGACGCGCCTCCGCCTCGGCGGCCTCGAGGTCGGCCTTGCGCTGGTTGGCGACGGCGCGGTAGCGCTCGTCATCCAGCACGTAGAGAACCGAGCCGGCCTTCACGATGTCGCCTTCCTTGAACTTGATCTCCTTGATGTAGCCGTCAACCTGCGGCAGGAGGTCGACCTCCTGCATCGCCTCGGCGTGCGCCACGAACTTTTCGGGCAGGTTGTAAGTACGCTCCTCTACCGCCTTGACGGCGACCGTTGTGACCATTTGCGGCATCTGCGGCTTCTCCGCCTCCTTTTTCGGCCACATGTCGTTGGCGATCCATCCGCCCACGGCACATGCCGCAGCCAGCACCAGCGTTCCAATCACGGCGCCGATAGCGCCACCTTTGCTATTCTTCGCTTCTTCGTTGTCGTTCATTGTTTTGTTCCTTTGCTGAAATTGGATTTGACATTCGACATCCGTCATCCGACGGCCGTAGCTGCCGAGCTCTGGTTCGCAGTCGTTCTAATTGACTCCCATACTGCCGCGTATGACTTGCGCAGAGTGTCCTCCAGGTCGCACTGGAGCAGCTTCGCGATCCGCATGTGTACGAGGCCGTCCCAGATTGCGACGCAGACGCTCGCCACCTGGACGGGATCCACGTCGGGTCGCACGCGCCCCGCGCGCACGTCGTTCTCAAGAGATGTCTTGAACGCGGCCCACGGTCCGAACCGCTGGTTGCGCATCAGGTCCTCGCGTACCTGGTCCATCGACTCTTCCGCCCACTGAATCTGTTCGTGAATGAGCAGAAAAAAAGCCGTGCCTTTCACATCCCCGATGATTTGATCGGCGTTACGCACCATCATGTCTGCCACCACAGAAAACGACAGGCCGTCGAACGACGTCTCGCCGTCTGGCAGCAGCTCGGCGATCTGTCGCTTGAACTTCTCCAGCATCTCGTCGATGAGCGCCATCAGGAGCGCCTGCTTCGACTCGAAGTGCCAGTACACAGCGCCCTTTGTCATTTCCAGCCGCGCGGCAATATCCGTGAATGTCGTGTGTACGTATCCCTTTTTGGCGAACAGCGCCAACGCGCTCGCAAGTATGCGGGCACGCGTTCTTTCAGGGTTCCTCTGACCTTTCTTGGGCATGGCGAGTATTATAACATACCTACCTGTAGGTATGTCAATGGCAATTTGCAGTGTTTTTTGTGTTGGTTGGATTTCTCACGTAGAGACAGGGAATGCAGAGTGTGATTGTTCACAAATGCCACCATTTCCACCTATAAGATAGCAGTACAGCCACCTTTCCACAATTGAGCCAATTGCAAAACCATGCGTGTACGGTGTGGCATGTACGGCGAAAGACGAAGAACAACTAGCAGTTGGGTCTAGCCGTATGCATGCCTGTACTGGAAATTGTCACCCTCCTTAGGATACAGTTCTTTTTGACGCATGCAGTATGACATAGCAATGCTGTTCATCCAACAATTTGGTCTGACCTTTTAATATATATGGTCTGACCTTATTATGTAAAAGGTCTGACCTTTTTACTTAAATGGTCTGACCAGAAATATTATTAGCTCTGCTCAGAAGAATTAAATGCTCGGACCAAAATGCTGATGTTTATATTGATTATACACGCCGTTCTTTCTGTACGGCAATTTACCCAGTTGGTGGCTTTACGATCTTTGCGTTCGTTGCAGCTAAAACTAAAGGTAGTTGCAAAACGCCCTCTACCAGTGATGTACGTTCATTGCTTTCGCTGTAGGGGGATTTAGATTCTTGGAGAACGGACGTTTTCTTTAACTCCGAAACTCCTAAGTCGTTGCTCAAAATAAATTGAACACTAAACCACAATCCTCAGTAGAAAGGTTCACGCAGAGGCGCGAGAGACTGAGAGAGTAGCGAAAGCAAGAAAGGTTTTGCAAATGTCTCAAAATGCTCTGCGTTCACAACATCCCGTATTTCTGGGAGAGACTTTCGCCCTCTAGATCCTCGGCGTGAGATACAAATATCGTCACTAATGCACTTTTTTGATACCAGATACCCATATCAATTTAATGTTTCATACGTTGTTGATAACTAGTAGATATTTTCTGAGTTTTTTATAACATCTTCTTCTTGATTTTTTGGGGACTAGCGTTTAACCCTTGAAAATAAAGGGCGAAATGCATCTCTATTCATTTTCTTATGACACATAACTTTTAACTAACTATTATACACTCTTTTGTTTATAACTTGAAATCTTCCACATTGTTTCTCATCTATCTGCTCTGTGCTCTGGCGTATCCAATCTGATTATCCTAATCTTGAAACTCCAATAGCGAAATCAATAGATAGACCGAGGGAAAGCAATGCGGGGATAGCTCACGCAGAGGCGCAGAGAAGCTGAGAGCGCAGAGAATTTTAAAGTAATTTTCCCTCGGTTAGTTTGGCCGCAAAGAAAGCAAAGTTAGTCAAGTAATATCTGCACTTTTAATTTTGCTTTCGCTGCTGGGAGATTCGGAGAGGTTCGAGATTAGAGAATTTTATATTTATTCTAAATCTCACTCTCCTATTCTCCTAAACTCCCCATCTCCCAATAGCGAAAGCAATCACCTACAATTTTGCGTTCTTTGCGGCCAATAGACACATGCCAATTCCAAATCTCAGCGCTCTCTGCCTCTCTGCGCCTCTGCGGGAGAAACCTCCCCCAATACTATCCGTCACCTCACCCATCGTTGCTTTCGCTACTGGGAGATCGGGAGTCTTGGAGATTAAGAGTATTTTATATTTACTCTAAATATCTCTCTCCTAATCTCCTAACTCCCCATCACCCAATAGCGTAAGCAATTATCCTACAACTCTGCGCTCTCTGCCTCTCTGCGCCTCTGCGTGATAACCATCCCCCACTCCACACTACCACGCCTCACATCTATTGCTTTCGCTACTGGGAGGTTTGGAGGCTCGGAGATTAGAGAGCATTTTATATTTATCAAATCTTACCCTCCTAATCTCCTAAACTCCCCATCTCCAAATAGCGAAAGCAATTATCCAACAACTCTGCGATTTTTCGGCTAACAGACTTTTTGTAATTACCATACCTCTGCGCTCTCTGCCTTTCTGCGCCTCTGCGTGAGTTCTCTTCCCCCGCGTGAGAATAATAATCAACCACATTCAAATTAGTTTTGATATAATAAACGCCATGCAAGCAAAGTATGATATAATCGTCGTAGGTGGCGGCCACGCAGGTGCGGAAGCCGCTCTCATTGCCGCACGCATGGGCGTGCAAACTCTCCTCATCACAAGCCGCTTAGACTCAATTGCACAAATGCCATGCAATCCCTCGATTGGCGGACTTGCCAAGAGCCATCTAGTTTTTGAACTGGATGCCCTCGGCGGTGAAATGGGTTTCAATGCCGATCTGACTTCATTGCAGGAGAAAACACTCAATACAAGTCGTGGACCCGCTGTTCAGGCAACTCGCGCTCAATGCGACAAACACGAATACACCATCCGAATGCAGCGCGTCATCGCCACACAGCCAAAGCTGGATGTCCTTGAAGATGCGGTAATTGAAGTCAAAGTTGAAGACTCATCTGGTGAAAAATACTCCTTGCAGACACGACATGCAATAGGTGTAGAGACCGCTGAACATGGATTCATTCCAACTCGCAAAATCATCCTTACCACTGGGACATCTCTCGGCGGTCGTATTTTCATCGGCAATGAATCCATGCCTTCAGGAGGCGATGGGCGTCCTGCTGTTGATCAGCTCAGTAACTCCCTGAAGTACCTTGGCTTTACTCTTACAAGACTCAAAACCGGCACACCACCTCGCCTTTCAGCAAGGTCTATCGACTTCACCAAAACCACCGAACAGCCCGGCGAAAAGCATCCATATTACTTTTCACTTCGCACCCCAAACGCCATTTCCACTCCTTTTTGCACGCATTTACCTACAGTTTGCAATATCTTTTCGGCATGTGATGATACCCATGTTTCCACGTGGAAACGTAATCTTTTCGATGAACAATCTCTATGTCAAACCACCAATCATACCCTAACCCACCCCAATAAGGCAGATGAATACGGCAAATTCATTGGCTTAGGTAGGTTTATACCTATAAAGCAACCTAACTCTTGCAACGAGTTTAGTCCAGATAATAGTTCAATTCTGCCATCTGCAAGTTGCATTAGAAGATCAGGAGAAAACTTTTCTGTTTCCACGTGGAAACATGATTTGTTTTCTACAGAATCCTACGCCCCGTGGCCTGTGAATGCACCATGCATTAGTTGTTTTGCTACGCATACAACTCCGCGCTCACATGAAATCATCAGAGCTCACCTCAAAGATAGCGCACTGTATGGAGGAGCAATAGTTGGAACTGGCGTGCGGTACTGTCCATCGATTGAGGACAAGATTGTCCGCTTTCCATCTGCTGACAGCCACCATGTAATGCTGGAGCCAGAAGACCTTGCTGGAACAATCATTTATCCCAACGGTCTCTCAAACAGTTTACCGAAAGACGTACAAGAGCAACTTGTCCATTCTGTACCAGGTCTCGAACATGCCGAGTTTCTCGCCTACGCATACGCAATCGAGTATGATGGCATTGACGCGCGTGAGTTACTGCATACTCTTGAATCCAAGAGAATTGGTGGTCTGTACTTTGCCGGACAAATCAATGGAACAACTGGATATGAAGAAGCCGCCGCACAAGGAATCATGGCGGGAATCAATGCTGCATTCTCGGTTCAGGACAAAGAGCCTCTGATTCTGAGCAGACAAGACGCCTACATAGGAGTCCTGATAGACGATCTTGTCACGAAGGGTACCGATGAACCATACAGGATGTTTACGAGTCGGGCGGAACGGCGTCTCATACTCCGACAGGACAACGCACGTTTCCGCTTGATGCACATCGCAGACCGCGTCGGAGTTTTGCACAATGACATTCGACAAAAGACCCACTACATTCATTCCTGCATTGAGGAGCTAGAGTATGATTGCCTACACAAGCTGCGAATTGAGGGAAAGCCCCTAGTGTCGCATTTGAATCTATGCCAATCGCTTGACATGGCCCGCGAGTTTGTCAGCAACCACATAAATGATTTCCCATTCAGTCAAGATGACACCTTATCCATCATCGAACAACTCTGGATCAGGCACCATTACGCAGGATACATCCGGCAAGAAGAGATTGCGGCCGCGCGAGCAAAAAAAGACGAAACAATCCGTATCCCCGCTTGGCTGGATTATGACGCATGTGTGGCCGTTCGCTTTGAAAGCCGCGAGAAACTCAAGAAGTTTCGACCCGAGACTCTCGCGCAGGCAGCGCGAATTCCCGGTGTCAATCCAGCGGACATCGCCGTACTTGCCATCATAATCAAACGGGGACATATAATACGTCAATGAATGTTATGCGTTATTTACTTTTGGTGTTGCAGTGAACGGCTAAAAGAGGTATACTAACTGGCGTGAAAACAAATGAGATACATTTGACGACGTTCTTCGAAGTTGAAGACGTGATGCCTCATTGTGGCAACATGTCACGTGATGAGGTCGTGCGCGCATTGGCATCCAGACTTGCCAAGCGCTACAACTTGTCGGGAGGCGACGCTCTGGCCGATGCGGTGCTGGCCCGTGAACAGGAAGGGTCGACGGTGCTGATGGACGGTCTTGCCGTGCCACATGCCCGAGTGGAGGGTCTGGACAGGCCGTATGCCGCGATCGCCACGAGCGAACGCGGAATCCAGTGGTCTGAGGATAGCTCGAACAAGGTGCACATCGTGTTCCTGATTCTCATTCCGCGCGAAGACCCCGCCCTGTATCTGAAGGTACTCCATGTTCTCGGAACGGTTCTCAGCGACCGAGAGCAGTTCAACCTCGTCGCGGCGATGTCAAACGCAGGAGAAATCTACCGTTTCTTCAAAAACGGCGAGGTGTATCTGCCCAGGTTCCTCACCGCCGCAGACATAATGAAGCGCGAATACAAGGCGCTTCGTTCTGACGACACGCTCCAGACCTGCATCAACGCCCTCATTTCGGAACATACGTCCGAACTTCCCGTGGTCGACTCCGAAGGTCGCCTCAAGGGCGTGGCGCGTGCGGACAACCTGCTGCGCGCCTGCATCCCCGAGCACGTGCTGTGGATGGAGGACATCTCCTCCATTCTCGACTTCGAGCCGTTCGTGCGCGTTTTGGACGACGAGTCCACGACTCCCCTCACCACTATCCTTGACGACAAGTACCCGATTGTCTCGCCGGACAGTCCCGCCGTGCAGATCGCGTGCGAGATGATGCGCCACAAAAGCTCCAAGTGCTATGTCCGGGAAGGTGACCGTCTCGTCGGCGTAGTCAAACTCACGGAATTTCTCAACAAGATTTTCAGGGAGTGAGTCCAATGAAGTTCTTCAATCCAAAATTCCTGCTGCTCGCGTTGATCGTGTGCGGCGTGACGTTCGGTGGACTCGAGGCCGGGCTCGCGACAAATACCACGCAGGCACTGACGCTTGCCGTGTTCTCGTCGGTCATCTCCACGACGCTCCTTTTCTGGGAGCGGCGCGTGGGCGTGGCATTCATCGGCGTCGCATTGCTCGTGGCGTGCAAGGCGATGACGCTCAAGTCCATCATTCTCGGCGCGGAACTCGACATCATCCTGTTCCTCGTCGGCATGATGATCATCGTGGGCGTACTGAAGGATCTCGGCTTTCTCACGTGGATCATCCAGGCGATCATCAGCCGAAAGAGAATGACCGGTGTGTCATTTACGGCAATACTGTGCGTGCTTTCGGCCGTACTGGCGTCTGTGGTGGACGAGGTGTCGTCCATCGTCGTCGTGCTTGCCCTCGTGTTCCAGGTGTGCGACACGCTGAAGCTCCGTCCCCACCCGTTCGTCTTGATCGCGGTGATGGCCACCAACATCGGCTCTTCTGCCACGATGCTGGGCAATCCGGTGGGCATCTACATCGGCAGTCACGCCGGATTCACGTTCTCGCAGTTTCTGGTCGGTGCAACCCCCGTGGCGTTCGTTGCGCTCGTCTGTACGTTCGCCATCACGGTGTTCTGGTTCCGGAATGCCATTCAGGAAATGTCGAAGGCAATGGAAAACCACCGGAAACTGGGACTTGGACCGACTGCTAAGATCCCCTATAAGGCAGGGCTCTTCGTCTTGCTGACAACGGTGGTTGTCATCGCCTTCCATCACCAGATAGAAGGGGTGCTCGGATTGATGGGAGCCGACAACAAAAATGCCTTCCTCATCATGACGCCGCTAGTAATCGCCGGCATCCTCATGATTCTTCGTCCTGCGCGCGCGCGCCACTACGTGGAGCATGAAGTCGAATGGTGGACTCTCCTGTTCTTCATGCTTCTTTTCGCCATATCGGCCTCGCTCAGCAACAACGGAATCACGAAAAACCTGGCGAGCACGCTCACCCAGCACGTGAAGGGCGGACCGAACGGCATGATTCCGCTAGTGATCCTCATCTCGTCGCTCGGATCGGCGTTCGTCGACAACATAGTCTTCGTCGCGTCGTTCACCCCCGTGGTCCAGGACATGCTGAAGATTTCATCCGATTATTCCGTTCTCTGGTGGGCCCTTCTCTTCGGTGCCTGCTATGGCGGCAACATCACCGTAGTCGGCTCCACCGCCAACATCGTGGCGTCGGGTCTTCTGGAAAAACACGGCTATCACCCGATCAAGTTCAGCGACTGGATCAAGATCGGCGCCTTCGTCGGGGTGGTCAGCGGCGTCGTTGCCTGGGTCATGCTGCTCTTCATGCCCGTGCCCCACCCGGCCGCCGATGAAACGAACGTGCCGTCCCCGCCAGCGCAAACTGCGCCGGCGCACCCTCCGTCAGTTCAAACCTGAAATCCAAGGATACGATGGTACAAGTCCTTCCAACACTCGCCGTCGCATGCATCTCGTTTTTGGCAGGTGCGTTGACGCTCTACATCCTGCAGTCAAGGAAGAACTCTTCGAAGGACTCTGCCGGGAAGGGAACAACTCCCGAACACGAGGTCCTCAAAAAGTACATCGACAAGTTCGCTATGGTTCCGACCTTCCGCGCCTATTCAAAGAAAGAGGCAATCGAACAACTAGTCGATATCGCCGGGCAGCGCTTTCCCGACATCGTGACCAAAGTTGATGAAGCCAAGCAAGCCGTATATAAACGTGAGGAATCAATGGCCACTGGCCTTGACTACGGCATCGCCGTACCTCACGGGCGAACGGCAGCCGTCAAGCAGATATGCGGCGTCATTGCACTTGTTGACAACTCGAAGAACGACAATGGCATCATACCAGACTACGAGACAATCGACCATTCAAAGATCCAGATCATCTGCCTCATGCTCATACCGGAATCCATGAACGCTTCCTACCTTCAGATGCTCAGTACCTTTATCCGCATCTTCCAGAACGCCGACAATCGCGAGCAGCTGCTTTCATGCAAAACACCAAAAGACATGAAGCGATTCTTCAATTCACTTTAGATATTGTGTCTTCCCGTAACTTATCAACAATACCTGTAGATAACTTGTAGACATATTATCATTTTTTGTGCGTGGCTTTTACCCCAAAATATGATTGAATAGTGGTGAAACTTTCAAGGAAGAAAAGGTATGTTTGAAGTAGATTCGTCAATAGCTCCTGGCGGATTGTGGGAGCAGATTGTTGAACTGGTGAAGAAACAGTTTACAACGGAGAGCGACCGTAGCAAAATGGAGCGCTACTTTCCGCTGTTCATGTCGCATGAACTAAAAGGGGATACGCTTAACATTGGCGTAGCTGAAGCCTTGCAGGTAGAGTGGTTCACTACTCTTTTCAAGGACCCTCTGGAAAGCGCCCTTCATGCTTTAGGCCATCCATCAGCGAAAGTCGTTTTTGACATCGCTGAAAATGCCGGCGCTTCCGCTGTTCAAAAACCGCAACCTTCGCCAGCCCATTTACTGAAGCCCTCTTCCTCTTCCACGCCATCTTTAATAGGGATGCCATCCACACTTCCCCTTACGGAAAACTACACGTTCCAGAACTTCGTCGTAGGTCCGTCCAACTCTTTTGCCCATGCTACGGCAATGGCCGTGGCGAATGGTCCGGGACGCACGTCGAACAATCCTCTTTTCATCTATGGAGGCACTGGTCTGGGCAAGACGCACTTGATGCAGTCGATCGGACACTACGTTCTTAAAAACAATCCAGCTGCCTCAGTCTGCTACATCACGTCCGAAACCTTCTTGAACGAATATATAAACGCACTCACCAACAACGCGATGCCGGCTTTCCGCGAACGTTACCGCAAGGTGGACGTCCTGCTCCTCGACGACGTTCAGTTCATCGCCGACAAACGACAGTTCCAGGAAGAATTCTTCAACACGTTCAGCTCTCTTATGACCTACCAGAAACAGGTTGTCATGACGAGCGACGTTGCACCAAAGGACTTGAAGGGCTGCGAAGAGCGCTTGACCGGACGGTTCAAACAAGGAATGGTAGTTGAAATCGAGGCACCATCGTACGAAACCCGTCTTGCAATCCTAAAGTTCAAGGTTAAGATGCAAAGTGCGGGACGCGTCATCCCCGAGGAAATCCTGAAGTACATAGCAGAGAACATCCGATCGCACGTCCGCGCGCTTGAAGGCGCCATCAGCCGCGTAATCACGTTCATCGACTTGAATCCCAACATCCCCATGACGCTTGAAATCGTGCAGCATCTTCTCAAGGATTCAATCGAGCAGGAAAAGACTATCAAGGATTTGACGGTAGAAGACATCATGAAAGTCGTCACCGAATTCTACGGCGTGACGCTTTCCGACATTCTCTCCCCGCAGCGAACGCAGACTCTCGTGACGCCGCGCCAGGTCGCAATGTTCCTTTCCGTAAAGCTCACCACGCGATCGCTAGTGGAAATCGGCCGGTCATTTGGAAAGACGCACGCAACTGTCTACCACGGCGCACAGACCATCCAGAAGAGAATTGACGTCGAGAGCGACCTGCGCAAAGTAATCGAAAACCTCACGTCACAACTCGGGCGAAACCCGTCAGAGCTCTCTAAATGACAACCTGCCGACAAGCCGTGCATAAGCTGTTTACAACGACGTGTGTTATGAACACCTATCAACAGAAAAAAGAGTTGTTCTCTGAAGACAACAAGTTAGCGAAAGCGCTATCAACAACCCAAGAGGGCTTTTGCCCCTACAGAATACGCGGTCTCGCTTACTTGTGAACAGTATCAACACGCCTAATATTTTTTACTTCATACTTTACTTCAATACCATAAATAGTGTACAATTTTAGCCGTCCACCCAAAACAGAAAGTGGTCTAACCAAAAGGAGTTGTCCATGAAGTTCAAAATCGTCAGGTCCAAGTTCCTAGAAGGACTGAAAAAAGTGCAGAACATCGTAGCCACAAAAGGCACGATGCAGATTCTCCAGAACGTACTCATAGAGGCAAAGGACAAGCAATTGCTTCTTACTACGACGGATCTGGACATCTCGATACGTAGCGTGATCGGGTGTGACGTTGAGGAGGAAGGGTCTACTACTCTGCCTGTTAAGCTTCTCTTCAGCGTAGTCTCCAAGGCTGCGGAAGGTCCTGTAGAAGTCACCGTGGATGCCCAGGACCGCGCCGTGATCAACGCTGGCACTGCCACGTTCAAACTTGCCGGCATGTCTGTTGTGGACTACCCAGCCTTGCCGACTGACCAGAATTCCTTTGAGTACGTTATTCCGCAGATCACGATGAAAGAGATGCTGCGCAAGACCGCTTACGCCGTATCGCAGGATGATACGCGCAAGACGTTGAAGGGCGTGCTGTCGTCGTTCAAGGACGGCAAGCTGACGATGGTCGCTACGGATGGTCGCCGCCTTGCTCTCGTTGAACACGAGATTGAGCTGCCCGCAGAGGCTGAGCGCGACGTCATTCTTCCCGGCAAGGTTGTCAATGAACTCCAGCGTTCGTTGACTAGCGACGGCGACGTGCGCATCACCATTGAAAAGACGCAGATTTCATTCAACCTCGGTGACACGCGCATCTACTCGAAGCTGCTTGACGAAGTCTATCCTAACTTCCGTCAGGTCATTCCCACCGAATGTGCCGAACATATAGTCGTCGACCGCCAGTTATTGCTGGACGCCCTCGACCGCGCAAGCGTGATGATGTTCGAGGATACGAACTCCACGAAACTCATTTTCGACTCCAACCAGCTCATTGTCACGGCCACGGCTACGGAAGTCGCCGAATCTACTGATGTAGTGCCGATCAAGTATGATGGCAGCCGCATTGAAATTGTGTTCAACCCCACTTACGTGATGGATCCGCTCAAGGCCATTGACGAGGATGAGGTGACGATTGAGTTGAATGATGGAACGAAGCCTGCGATGATCAAGTGCTCGATTCCGTTCCTGTACGTCATGATGCCGCTGCGCGTCAGTTGATTGACGCCTTACCATCAGAAGAAGGTTTGCAATGAGACTGTGGACGGATAGCTCCTATCCGATCGTTCTGTCTTGCGCTAACTGCCTTGCCCCCTGGGTGAAGCGCGAGGTATGCGAACTTGGATACAAGATAATAGACGAAGCGGACAACATCGTCGTCGTGAAGGGGGCGATGCGCGACGTACTGCGGCTTAACCTGCGCCTGCGCACCGCCCACAGGGTGCTTGTGCCTTTGTTGCGCGCACGCTGTAGGCACATACGCGAATTGTATAGTCTAGTAGCGTCGATCGATTGGGAGAACTTGATTGAAACGGAATCCTATTTTTCCGTATTCTCAGTCGTCAACAACAACACTATACGTGATACGCGCCTTCCGTCGCTGGTGACGAAAGACGCAATCGTTGACCGCATTCGCGACAGATGCGGAAGCCGTCCCGATTCAGGTTCCGACTATGACCGTGGCGCAGCCGTGTTCCTGCATTGGGAACGCGACAGGATGATCATATACCTTGATACAAGCGGAGCACCTCTTTGCAAGCGCGGGTACCGTAAGATACCGGGATCCGCGCCAATGCAGGAGACTCTTGCCGCTGCCTGCATCGACGCTCTACACTGGGATCGGAAAACCCCGTTCATTTCCCCTATGTGCGGAAGCGGAACACCGGCCATTGAAGCCGCGCTCGCTGCTATGAACCGCGCACCTGGATCACTGCGCGCACATTTCGGTTTTATGTCCATTAAAGGATATAAACTCATGATCGAAGGGGAGAAGGCACCGCGCATTGCGCCTCGTCAACGTTTCGGAGCCACGCCAGAGCAGATTTGGAAGGAAATGCTGCTGGAAGCGCAGGAACAGGAGAAGACGGAAGGTCTTCCACCGATAATTGCCACGGACATCTCTCCCGAGGCGATTGAAAACGCCAAGACCAATGCCTATATCGCTGGTGTTTCAAAGTTCATCCAGTTCAAGGCGTGCGACTTCGGAGATACCCCGATTCCTCCTTCACAAACTTCAGAACCCTTTGTGTCATTCTCCATAACGGGAAAAGAGGGATACAAGGCCCGTGGCTGCGTGTTCTTCAATCCCGAATATGGAATACGCCTTGGTGATCCGGCCGAACTCGCCCCCATCTATGAACGTATCGGAACATTCATGAACGAGAAGTGCCCAGGTTATACTGGCGGCGTGTTGACGGGTAGCCCTGAACTCTCAAAAATGATCAATTTGTTCTATGTAACGCGAATTCCATTCTACAATGGACCGATTGACTGCCGTCTATTCGTATTTCCGGGTTGTGAAATCAAGGGCGCTGAGTTATCAACTGAATTATCACCTAGTGTTGATAAGTAAGTAATAAACACACTTATTATAACCTGTTTATAACTTGAGTTGTTGATAAAACTGTTGATAATTGTTGATAATATCCGTCTTGTCAAGACGCCCTGAAAAGAGCATACTATTCGCCGTCATGTCCAACGTATCGAAAGAGTTATGCCTTCGCTTTGCGGAGGCGCGCCGCACGAAGGGACTCCGTCAAACGGAGCTCGCCGTGCAGATCGGCTGTACGCAGTCGGCTCTTTCCATGTTTGAGGGTGGGCAGCCCACTAAACTTTCCGATGAAACGGTCAAGAAACTATCTGAGATTTTAGGAGTACCGCTTCAGGAAGAGCAGGCGCCGCCAAGTGCTACGCTGGCATCGCCATTGAATGTACCGCAATCAGTTGTTCATGGTTTTTGTCCGAACTGCCATTGTCCAAGCAATGTTCCGTATGTGGTGGAAGGGCGTCTGTTCTATCGACCTTCGAGGAAAGTTGCATCGCCGACTGGCGGGGTTCGTTGCACGCTGTGCGGCGAGTTGTTGGAGATGCGGTGTCCGCGATGCGGCGCGCACTTGAACGAAGGAGCCTGCTGCGCCGTCTGTGGAATGGCGTACGTCACGCCGGTCGTAGAGGAGGGATTGGATGTGGCGGCATACGCGCAGGCGCGTCGTGCGGAAATCATCCAGTTGCGTGAACTCAGCTAGTCTTGAACCTAAAATCCTCGGTCGAAAGTCTCACGCAGAGGTGCAGAGAGGCGGAGAACGCAGAGCAAGTTCAGAAATCCAACGGAAAAGAAAACCATGACAAGAATCATCTCGGGAAGTTTTTTCATCCAAATGGCGAAAATAAATACATACTCAAGCAAAAGGGATAACCTCTGCGAACTCTGCCTCTCCGCGCCTCTGCGTGAGATATAAGATGGAGCGGAAATCAAAATGAGAATTTTAGGCTGAAAGGATAATTGCATGAAAAAGATGAACTTGCGGTGGATAGTCTGTGCAGTTTCGCTGGGCGGGCTTTTGTTCGGCTTCGATGCAGGAGTTATTTCAGGCTGTGAGGAGGCGATTCAAAACGAGTTCAAGCTCGCGCCGTTCTGGCACGGACTTGTCGTGGCTGGCGCGTTGATCGGCACAGTGTTCGGCGCGCTGGTGGCGGGACGAATGTGCGACCGGTTCGGACGCAAACCGACGCTTGTCTGGATGGGCGTTTTGTTTTTGATTTCGGCTGCGGGATGCGCGGTGACGCCTAGCGGCGGTCGCGGGGCGACCGCCCTACCGGTTGTGGGATTGTTGGGGCCGCACGTCCTCGGCTGGATGCGTTTCATCGGCGGCATCGCCATCGGAGGAGTGTCGGTAGCCGTGCCGATGTACATTGCCGAAATCGCGCCGCCGGAGAGTCGCGGACGTCTCGTGCTCGTCAACCAGTTCTGCATTGTGCTGGGCATCGTCGTATCGTACATCTCCAACTACTGCGTGGCGCGGTGGGTACCAGCGTCCGCATCCGTGGTATGGCGTGCGATGCTCGGCGCGGAGTGCATTCCGGTCGTGATGTATCTGGCGGCGCTTATGCCGGTGCCGGAAAGTCCGATGTGGTTGGCGGCGCGCGGGGGTAAGGTCGAAATACATCCAGCATCTGCGCCGCTGTTCGTACGGCGTAATCTGAGGCCGATTCTCCTTTGCTTCACGGTGGCGTTCTTCAGCCAGCTGTCGGGCGTGAACGCGGTGAACTTCTACTCGCCGCGTATCTTCAAGATGATCTTCGGCGAAGGGAGCGAACTCGTGTCGCTCGCGGGTACGATCGGCGTTGGGGTGGTGAACCTCGTGTTCACCGTGGCGGCGTTCTTCCTCATCGACAGGTTCGGGCGGCGTCCGCTGCTTATTTCCGGCTGCGCGTTGATGGCGGCGATGCACGGACTCGTCGCGTGGCAGGTTTCGCTGGGCGACGCCTGCACGCCGTGGCTGGCGATGCTTGGCGTGTACGGCTTCATCGCGTCGGTGGCGTTCTCGGCAAGCGCCGTGATCTGGGTGTTCATCTCTGAGATTTTCCCGCCGGATGTGCGGGCGAAGGGACAGAGCTTCGGCGGCATGGTTCACTGGATAATGTGCATGCTCGTCTCATGGCTCTTCCCGGTTGCGGCCGAGCGCACTGGAACTTGGGCTTTTGCGTTCTTTGCCGTGATGATGTTGATTGAAATGGTATGGGCCATCTTCGTCATGCCAGAAACGAAAGGCCGCCACATAGACGAAGACCATAAATTTATGGTATAATCTTCGCCATGAAAAAATCTATCCTCAAATTGTTGTCGGCGGGCGTAGCCTCTGCCGGAATCGTTTTGTTCACCTCTGGCTTCTGCTCGTCCGCCTGTGGCGACGGTTGTGCCGCGCCCAAGTCGTGCGGCTGCGCGTATGGCAACTGGTCTATCACGCTGCCCTATCCTGAGATGAACACCGCACACCTCGTCCTTGAGAAGGGCAAGGACGGCAAGCCGTCCGCGCTCCTTCTCTGGCGCTGGGCAAGCCCCACACCGGCCGAGGTCACTCAGATCGATGCTAAGGGCTTCACAGTCCAGCGTTCCTTCAGCAAGCCGAAGGGCAAGGCGAACGACAAGTCCGCATGGCGCGCGCTGCGCGTGACGTGTACGGTTGACGGCAAGGCGCTGAAGGGTACGTTCTGTACGGTGGATGGCAACGGCAAGGCCGTTGACAAGCCGCAGGAAATCTGCGGCAAGCGCAATCCGCCCATCGGTCCCGTACCCGACTTCTCCAAGGCCGTCTACGGCAAGCCCATCGATCTCCTCGCGGGCTCGATCAACGACTTCGAGATCATGGGTACGGACAAAATCAACGGCTGGACGCTCAAGGACGGCGTGCTCTCCAACCGCATCACGCGTGACAAGAAGGGCCGGTCCGTCCACAAGAACGGCAACCTCCGCACGAAGCGCGCCGATTTCTTCGACTTCAACTTGAAGTACCAGGTGCGCGTGCTGCCGGGCTGCAACTCCGGCGTGTACCTGCGCGGCATCTACGAGATTCAGGTGCTCGACAGCTACCGCAAGCCCGTGGACTGCCACAACATGGCCGCGCTCTACGGACGCATCACGCCGAAGGTTGCGGCGGAAAAGCCGGCAAACGAGTGGCAGTCCGTGGACGTGACACTCTACAAACGCCACCTCACCGTGGTCCTCAACGGCACCACGATCATCGACAAGCAGCCAGTGGTGGGCATCACAGGCGGCGCCATGACGGCCGACGAGTTCATACCCGGTCCGCTCTACATCCAGGGCGACCACTCGGACGCGGACTTCCGCGACATGAAACTCACGCCGATCGTCAAATAAGGCGTGCAGAAGCAGAAGGTCAGCTACGTCGAGCGTCTCGAACACGCGCTCGTCAAGATCATCCAACAACCGGGTGCGGATCAGAACCAGCCCGGCGGCGTGCGCGTGTTGCTGGTCTTCCTCAACATTCTCTCCAAGATTTTCCAGTTCGTCGTCGCTGTCCGCTACGTACTCTACAACTGGGGAATCCTTCGCCGTTTCCCGCTCGGCTGCCAGGTGATCTCCATCGGCAACGTCACGGCGGGCGGCACGGGCAAGACGCCCGTCACGGAGAAGTTCGCACACGAGCTTGCGGCGGCGGGACGCAAGGTGGCGATCCTATCGCGCGGCTATCGCCGCAAGGAGGCGCCGTGGTGGGAGCGGATGTTCAAGCAGGTAGTGGAACAGCCGCCGCTTGTCGTCTCCGACGGACGCCAGATCAAGCTCGACGCCGCAACCGGCGGCGACGAGCCGTACATGCTCGCGTCGAACCTGCCGGGCGTGTGCGTGCTCGTGGACCGCAACCGCGTGAAGGCCGGACGCTACGCCATCTCGCGTTTCGGCTGCGACACGCTCATCCTCGACGACGGCTTCCAGTACCAGCGACTCAAACACTCTCTTGAGGTTGTGCTCGTCGACAAGACGAATCCCTTCGGCAACGGACACATGCTGCCGCGCGGAGTCCTGCGTGAACCTGCGAGCCACATTTCCCGTGCAGACTTTATTTTCCTCACAAAATCAGACGGTAACTCGGAGGAAGTAATTCGCGACATCCGCGAGTACAACCAGACAGCAGAAATCATCGAGTGCCGTCACGCGCCGCGTCTCCTTAAGGACGTGTGGAGCCGCGAGGAGCTGCCGCTCGACTGGCTGAAGGGCAAAACGCTCACCACGCTCTCCGGCATCGCCGTACCACAGGGCTTCGAGGATTCCCTGCGCAAGCTCGGCGCGCGCGTGATCTGGTGCGAGCGCTACGCCGACCACCATCGCTACGATTCCTCTGAAATCATCTTCGCGCTCAACAAGACCGCCGACCTCCACGCCGACGCGCTCATCACCACCGAAAAGGACGCCGTGCGCTTTCCGCGTCTCGAGACCACGCCCGTCCCGTGCTACTACCTGCGCGTTGATATCGAGATCCTCAAGGGCGCCGAAAACTTCGCTTCCGCCGTAGATCACATCTGCAACCGTAAGGCGAAGAATTGACATGAATATTGAAACTTTCAACGCACTCGATGAAACTGCAAAATTCGCGGCAACGATGTTCGCGTACGTGCCTTATCCGCTCAACAGCACGTCAGTGGGCATATTATTAAAAAGACGATTTGGGGTGTTGCCCGTTTCCGTCGAATCCGTGAAGTTTGCCGCGTCGGTGATCAACTCGCTTGAAACACGTAAGCTGATCCAGAAGACCGACTCTTACAGTTTAGACTATGTTAACCGTGCGGAATACCCCACGAAAACACTTGTCAAGGTTTTACGCGACGCCGAGGGCAAGGGGTGGCTTCCGAACTTGGACGACCTGAGGCAGGCTCTGGCGTATGCAAAATCCGGGACTACGCAGTACGGGCGATTTTCCCTACAAGCGGAATGCGCGCGTTTGGTCGCAGTCGGGTCGGGCGCAGAAATGTTTGAACGCCTTGCCAAGTCGCTTGCTGTTTCGGGAGGGCTTGCCATCGCCCGAGGTGCCGTCTGGCATGCGGCGGGTATTATTGAGGATGAGCCGGACTTCATGTTCACGGGAAACGGAGACCCGCTTGTCCGTGTCATGCGCTACTGGCTCAACATCCGCTTTTTGCAAGGGCGGGACGTTCGCAAGGCGCTTGTTGCGCTGGAAGCCGCTTTTCGTACAGGCGGCAAGTGGGATTGGCGTCTCGTCACGTCTTTCGCCGCGCTTTGTTTCTGGATTGGCTGGCGGCAGGGGCTTGACACTGCCTTTGCGGTATCTGCCAGCCAGCCTCCGCAGACCGGTGGCCGGTACGACGAGGATGCGGACGAAGTCTTTCACCAGACGCTCAATGCGTGCCGGTTCGCGATGGACGGTGACTTCGCGAGTGCCGACATTGCTTTCAAAATCGCCGAGAAATTTGACGATGACCTAGATGGCCAAGCGAATGTGGAATGTCGCCAGGTGGACAACGTGCCGGAGCGGCTCCTTGCCGCGATGTGCGCAGCCGCAGCGAATCCGGACAAAATCGCGAAACGGCGCCCCGCTAGCGTAATGGATCAGACCTGGTACGGCGATAGGATGTGGTGTGACGATGATTGCCCTGAGGAACGTTATGCAGATTACGTGGAGCGCATATCCGAATCGTTTGCCAGTGCATGGAAGAATGTAGTAACTGGTCGAGGATCATTGATTTCAAAGTACAGACGAGATTCGAGTTTGAGCGTTCTCGGTGGGCTTACATGGGCTTGGGATTTTCGCCTGTGCGTGAAGGGTCGTTCAAAGTTGCGCGACAAGGTGGAAAACCTCATCGCGCTTGCCAAAGAGGCCGAACGCGCTGGATACGTCAACATCGCGCAGCTGTACCTTACACTGCTTTCTGGTGGTTACGACGAGGCTGGATTGGCTGACTTGCTAAAGCGCGTTTCGGTCACGTCCGTGAAGTTTCTTCCAGACACCTCCCAAAAAGATGAATGGAAGAACATACTGGATATAATGCGCAAGACGGTAAAGGGCGCATCGAAGGTGGTGAAACACGAAAACGACAGTCGCGGTGTTCGCGTTTTCTGGCATCTCGCCGCAGAAAAGCCGACGAAGGAGGGATTGCTTGAATTGCGATACCTTGAGCCGGTTTTGCGTCCTGCCAGTGAGCCTGTTGGGAGCGACCGTTTCCAGCAGCTTTCGCGATATGAGATAGAAAGCAAGAAAACCGTGCGCAGATTGTTTTCCGAAAAGGACATGGCCATCGTCCATGCGGTGAGCGCGAGCGGTGGAAGCATGAGCCGCAAGACGTGCGGGGAGGTACTTCCCATGCTCGTGGGGATGGAGAACGTCGAACTGCGGTTCTTCGGGGAAAATGCGACATACTACAATAGTAAGTTGACGAATCCGAAGCCGGTGAAGGTTGTCGCAGGAAAGTGTGAAATGCGTTCTACCGTTTCGGCGGACGGCGGCGTTGTGCTGTCAGTCCCGAAATGGACGTTGGAAAATACCGAGGACGCGGTTTTGGTGTTGGTTGACGACGAGACGATCGCGGTGGTGAAGCTGTCGGACGGTCACAAGCGCCTGCTTTCCATGTTCCGTGATATAGGTGTTGGCGGCAAGATCACGCTTCCGCCCCAGGCTATGAAGGAGGCTGCGCCGGTCATCGAGGATATGGCTACGCTGCTGCCGGTCGCCGCGCCCACGGCGAAGGAGAAGACGAGGCTCCGGCGTGTCGCGGCGGCCACTTCGCTCGCCGCACGGCTGTCTTTTGCAGGCGATGCGCTCACGGTGCGCATCGTCGCGAAGCCGCTTGCGGCGATGCCGTCCCTCGCGATCGAGCCGGGCGAAGGACAGGCGGAGAGGGTCGTGGCGGACGCATCGGGGAACTATCTGCTCGTGCGCGACCTCGCGGCGGAGAAGGAGGCGCTGGAGCGCGTCAAGTCCGCGCTTGCGGAATGCGAGACGTGGTTCGACGGGGAGAGTTCGTGGAACATCGACGACATTCCCGCAGCGCTTGGCGCGCTCGGCGCGTTGAAGGCGATGGCAGATGCAGAGCCCTCCGCGTTTGCGCTGGAGTGGATCGACGACAAGAAGGTATCCGTCACGTTTGCGCCGAAGAGCGGCGTGCATCTCGGTTCTGCGCGTACGGCTGAGGACTGGTTCCGCGTCGATGGCGAGTTTGCGCTGGACGATGGACGTGTCCTCTCCGTGGCGAAGTTCCTGGATGCGGCGAGGGCGCGCGTTGGCGACTACGTGAAGCTTTCTGACGGCGACTACGTGCGGCTCACGAAGACCATGGCACGGCAGATTGATGCGCTGGCGGCGGCGGGACGGCGTAAGGGTGACGGAGTGGAGATTCCCAAGGCGGCCATTCCGATGCTTGACGGCGCGTTTGGCGAGGGCGATGATTCGCTGGAACTGCCGGACGCGATGGCGAAGACGGCCGAGGAAATCCGCACTGAGTTTGCACGCAAACCGACCGTGCCGCGAGCGCTTTCCGCTGAGTTGCGTCCCTATCAGCTGGAGGGCTACAGGTGGCTCTCGCGTTTGGCGGGTTGCGGATTCGGATCGTGTCTGGCGGACGACATGGGTCTTGGCAAGACCGTGCAGGTGATCGCGCTCCTCCTCGAACGCGCGAAGGGCGGTGCGTCGCTCGTCATGGCTCCTTCGTCCGTCTGCGGAAACTGGCGTTCTGAGATTCGCCGCTTCGCGCCGTCGCTCAGGCCGCAGATGGCCTACGAGAACGAGGGCGCGCTTGCGTCGTTCGGTCCGTCGGACGTCGTGATCGCGAGCTACGGCTACCTTCTTTTCCACGAGGATGAGTTTGCTGCCGTGAAGTGGAACGGCGTCGTTCTAGATGAGGCACAGGCGGTTAAGAACGACGCCTCTAAGCGTGCGAAGGCCGTGAAGAGGCTGCCGTCGAAGTTCCGCGTTGCCGCCACGGGCACGCCGGTGGAAAACCGGTTGGGCGAGCTGTGGAGCATCTTCGACTTTCTCAATCCCGGGCTGCTCGGCGCGGCTTCGTCGTTCGCGTCGCGCTTCACGAGCAACGGAATGGCCACGGGTACGCTGAAGCGTCTTGTGAAGCCGCTTGTGTTGCGTAGACTAAAGGGCGAGGTTCTCGACGACCTGCCGGAAAAGACCGAGAGCACGGTGATGGTCGAACTCGGAAAGGCGGAACGTTCGGCCTACGAGGGATGCAGGGTCCATGCGCTCCAGCAACTCGAGAAGGACGCTGAAATGGGCGGCGGCGAGGTGAACCGCATGTCGATCCTCGCGGAGCTGACGCGACTGAGGCGTTTCTGCTGCCACCCGTCGCTCGTCCTGCCGAACGAGGCGTTACCGTCCGCGAAGATGGAGGCGTTGCTGGAGCTGCTTTCGAATCTCCGCGACAGCCGCCACCGCGCGCTCGTGTTCAGTCAGTTCACGGACTACCTCGCAATCGTCCGAAAGGCTCTCGACGCGCGCGGCTGGACGCACCTTTACCTTGACGGCTCAACGCCCACCGCCGAGCGCGGGCGGCTGGTGGAGGCGTTCCAGTCCGGCGAAGGCGACTTCTTCGTGATCTCTCTCAAGGCGGGCGGTACGGGTCTGAACCTCACGGCTGCAGACTACGTAATTCTGCTTGATCCGTGGTGGAATCCCGCCGTAGAGAATCAGGCCGCAGACCGCGCGCACCGCATCGGGCAGCGGAACCCGGTCACGGTTTACAGGCTCATCGCGGCCGATACCGTGGAGGAGCGCGTCCTCGAACTGCACAAGGAGAAAAAGCAGATTGCGGAGGATGTCCTTGACGGCACTGGCTCCGCCGCGCTTTCGCCCGCCCAGCTCATGGGCCTTTTCAAGTCAAACGCCACCGATGTTTGATTGGAGCGATATGGGAGAACGGGTTATAGAGTATGACGGAGTGTCACGATGTGGACATCGCGCCCTACCGTGCGGGACCGATTGCAGCACCCCACCGTGCGAACCGGTAGGGGCCGACCACCGGGCGGCCCGCGATTCCGGCGCGCCCGGTGGTCGCGCCCTACCGGAGGGTGTGGGAGGCAAATCTAATAGGCCTGTGCGCAAACGGCTGGATCATCGCGGTCCGTTGTCGATAGATGTTTCGTCTGCGTGGTATTTCATAACGATCTGCGCCGAAGGACATCGGCCCTGGGCATGTGATGTCGTTCCGACGGTAGGGGCCGACCACCGGGCGGCCCGTGATTGCGGCGCGCCCGGTGGCCGCGCCCTACCGTGCGGGGTCGATTCCGGCACCTCACCATGCGAACCGGTAGGGGCCGACCACCGGGCGGCCCGCTCGTTTGAGGAATTCGCAACCTTGCTCCTTGACGAGGCCCGCTTTATGCACAATGCGGGAAAATGGTTCCTTTCACTTATGCTTGTCATGCCTGACCATTTGCATCTTATTGTTCACGGGCCGCCCGGTGGTCGGCCCCTACCATTGGTCATTGGCGATTTCAAACGTTACTTGACATCGCACTTCGGCATCCGGTTCCAGCGAGACTTTTTCGACACTCGCATCCGCGACGATGCGCACTACGCCGAGAAGTTCCGCTACATCTGCAACAATCCCGTTCGCAAAGGCCTTTGTGTCACGGCGCGCAACTGGCGGCATGTCATCGCATTTGATCGCAATACTGGTATGGAACGGCAACACAGGTAATGTAAAGAGATGTAGTTGTGAGCGGGAAGGGCATACTGAAGAACACGGCGGTGGTGGGTGCTATGACGGCGCTCTCTCGCGTGTTGGGACTCGTTCGCGAGATGTTCCAGAGCCGCCTCATCGGCGCGGGCGTGGAGCAGAGCGCTTTCGTGCTCGCGTTCGCGATCCCGAACATGATGCGCAAGCTCTTCGGCGAGGGTGCGCTCACTGCTGCGTTCGTGCCAGTGTTCAGGGGCGAAGTCGAGGCGCAGCGGATGGAGTCTGCCCGCCGTCTCGCGCGCGCCGTGATGACGATGAGTCTCCTCATGCTCGCGGCCGTCTCTGCACTCGCGGTAGTCGGTCTTTCAGCCGCGCTGCACTGGGGCACTACGTTCTCTGAACGCACCACCCTCACGCTGCGCCTTACGCGCATCCTCGTGCCGTACATGGTGTTCATCTGCGGGTCGGCGTTCGGCATGGGCGTGCTGAACGCGCTCGGCAAGTTCGCGGCGGCGGCGCTGATGCCATGCCTTTTGAATGTGGTATGGATTGCCGCGCTCGGCGTGCTGTGCTTCATTCCCGGGATGTCGCTTGCGTCGCGCGCCGTGTGGGTGAGCGGCGCGATCCTCTTCGCCGGATTCCTCCAGATGGCGTTCATGTTTTATTGCATGAAGCGGCGCGGCGTATCGCCGCGTCCCTCGCGCGCCGGCTGGGGCGACCCCAACACGCGCCTTGTATGGCGCAACATGCTCGTTGCGGCGGTCGGTGCGGGAGCCGTGCAGATCAACTACATGCTCGACCAGGTGCTCGCGCAGGCGGCGTCCCCGTGGGCCGCAGGCGTGATCGGCTACGCGGAACGCCTGATGGATCTGCCACTCGGCATCGTGGGCGTCGCGTTCGGCACCGTGCTGCTGCCCACGTTCTCCGGCTGTTTCGCGAAGGGCGACGTGGCGGGTGCGCGCGAGGCGTTCCTCTCGTCCACGGACAACCTCCTCTTCGTGATGATCCCCGCCGCTGTCGGGCTCGGAGTGATCGCCCCGGACCTCACCCGCGTAATCTACGAGGGCAAGGCGTTCGACGCGACGGCCACGATGCGCGTGGGACGCGCGGTGGCTTGCTACGCGGTCGGACTCGGCTTCTTCGGCTTGCAGAAGACGCTCGTGCCGTGGTTCCAGGCGCAGAAGGACATGAAGACCCCCCTTGCGGTGTCCGTGAAGATGGTGTTCCTTAATGCGACTCTCAATATCCTTGCGGTGTGGCTGCTGCCCGTCGAATGGAGGCACGTGGGCCTTGCGGCCTCGACCGTGTTCTGCGCAGGCGTCGCCTGCGTGTTGCTTGCTGTGCTAGCGCGCCGCAAGAACGGCAATCTCGGCTTCGCGTTGCTGGTACGTCCAGTGGGACGTACGCTCGCCGCGTCCGCCGTGATGGGCGTGGCGCTCTGGCTGGTGCGCTCTTGGCTCGGCGCGCGCGGCTGGACGGGTACGTGGGCGAACGTGACGCAACTCGCGATGCTCGTGGTGCTGGGCGGGGTCGTATATTTCGGAGTCCACTTCCTATTTGCCCGCCGTACGTTCACTGCGCGGCTGCGGGCGCTCCGCCGCCGCAGATGACTACAAAATCATAAATATCAGTCTCACCCGGACGAAAGAATTGTGGTATAATAGCCGACATGCCTCAGCCCAAGACATCTTTCACGTATGAACTCGACGCCGAACAGCAGGAAAAGCTGCTCGCGATGCTCGCGCTCGGAAACTATCGTCCGAGGCAGGTCCCATATTCCATGGCGGCGGTGGAGGGAGACGGCTTCAATTGTGCGCTCTACCAGAAGGAGAAGCACGGACGCCGCAAGCTGTGCATCCAGGGCTCTAAGGCACAGGACTTCGTGGAGTTCTTCCTTGAGCCAAACGTACTCGGCGTGGCGACGATCGGATACGAGGACATCCTCGATCCCGGACGCAGCTCGGCCCACGGTGGCAGTGACGAGTCCGGAAAGGGCGACTACTTCGGTCCGCTCGTGGTCGCGTGCTGCTACACCGACGAGAAGCTTTCGGCGGCGATGCGCGAGATGGGCGTGAGGGACTGCAAGCAGATGACGGACAAGGCCGTGCTGACGGTTGGCTCGAAGCTGCGACAGCTGCTCGGCCAGAACCGCTACGCAGTTGTGAAGATCGGCCCCGCCGCATACAACAGACTTTACGCGAAGATCAAGAACATCAACCGCCTCCTAGCGTGGGCTCACGGTACCTGCATCGAGGAATTGCTGGAAAAGCAGCAGACGTGTCCGAAGGTGGTGGTGGACCAGTTTGCACCTACGGAGACGACTATACGCCGCGCGCTGAAGGAGCGCGGTAAGAAGATCGTCGTGGAACAGCGCCACCGCGCCGAGGATGACATCGCCGTGGCCGCAGCGTCCGTTGTCGCGCGCGAGCAGTTCCTGCGAGCTATCGCCGCGATGGCCGTGGAGGACGGTCCTATCCCCGTGGACAAGGTGCCGCTCGACATGATTCCGCGCGGCAGCAGCGACCCGCGCGTGCGGGAGCTTGCGGAGGAGATGGTGCGCAAGCACGGCCCGACTTGGCTGATGAACCACTGCAAGGCGCATTTCCAGACAACCGACAAGGTACTCGCCGCATGCGGCAAGTCCCGCGCCGATCTGCCTCCAGAAGGGCAGGTCACAAGCGCGGTGGCGAATGGTGCCCCTAAGTCGGGGTGGCGGGCGTCTAAGCCCGCAGATGACAAGTCGATTTCCAAATCGACTTAAAGACGAGAAGAAAAGAAAGCGAAAAAGAGAAAGTGAATAAAAATGACTGAATTCTTTGCAAATTCCCTGATGAACGGCTTCATAAAGTCAAGCCTCATGGGTCAGGGCATCGTTGTCGTGCAGATTGCGGCGAGCATATTCATGGTTGCCATAGCCATAGGCAAGTGGCGCGGGCTTTCCCGCGTGTCGCAGTCGGCACGCCGCGTGACTCGCGACGTGATGAGCGGACACGACGTGCTTGAATACTACCTCGCCCGTCACCCTAACGGACACACTCCGCTGGAGAACATCTACTGGGCAACTTGCGAGCGCCTGCTGCGTATGCTCGCACCCGACGTGCGCAGTCTGCTCGTGGGACGGAAGGCCGACGTGGAAGTTGCTCTCACGGCGCATGAGATGGGTCTCGTGAAGGCTCTAAGCGAACACGTGCTAGACGAGGAGGAAATCCGCGTGGAACACGGCATGGGCGCCATCGCCACGGTCGTGGCCCTCGCGCCGATGTTGGGCCTGCTCGGCACCGTGTGGGGCGTGCTAGACGCCTTCGCCGACATGGGCGAGGCGGGCAGCGCGACGATCGCCACGATGGCCCCGGCTATTTCGTCCGCGCTTGTCACCACCGTCGTGGGGCTGCTCGTGGCAATACCCGGCGTGATCATGCACACTCGTCTCAACGCGACGGTGCGCGCGCTGATGAGCGAGATGGAGGGCTTCACGGACGACCTCACCGGTCGCATCGCACTTGAATTCCAGGGGAGAGCGTCCTGATGTCGCGCCGTGGCCGACATGCCGGGAGGATCGGCGGCCCCAAGGCGTCGATCGACATGAACTCCCTCATCGACCTGACGTTCCTTCTGCTCGTCACGTTCATGCTCACGATCCCCGCGCTTGAGCAGGGCATCTCGATCATGCTGCCGCGCGCGAAGACGGACGTGCTGCCGAGCAAGAACGCGAAGGCCAACACGATCACGGTCGACGTGAACCACAAGATATTCCTCAACGACGTTCCCACAACGCTCGACCAGCTTGAGGCCGATCTTAAGGCGATGGTCGAGCGCGATGCCGACGTGCCGGTTCTGGTGCGTGGCGACGAGCGTCTGGAGTACGGCGCCGTGATGGACGTCGTGAAAGTGGTGTACAAGTGCCAAGTGCGCAAGATGGCACTCGTGACCGTGGAGAAGTAGCGGGGACTTCAGGCGATGATTGGATTCGAGCAGACAGGTTCTTCCGACAGCGGACTCTCTTGGAGGACGCTGGGAATAGCCTTCGGACTGCACGTCGCGCTGTTCGTGTTCTTCTGGGTCATGGGCATCATCAGCTTCCGCAAGCCGGAAACCATCATCCCCATCGACATGACTATCGTGCCGCCGTGGGCTCAGCAGACGGACGATCCCGAACCCGATCCGAATCCGCCTCCGCCTGAGGTGAAGCAACAGCCGAAGCCGCCTCCGAAGGCCCCCGAACCCAAGAAGGTCGAGGTGAAGCCTAAAGTCGACGCCGTTGAGAAGGTCGTAGAGAAGAAGAAAAAAGAAAAAGTCGACCTGAAGAAAAACGCAAAGCTCGTCAAGACCCCTCCCAAGCCCCAGCCTCCGCAGAAAAGCCTGAAGGAAATGGCGAAGGTCATCAAGCCCAAGCCCGTGCCGGTGGAGCGTCCCCCGGACCTCAAGATTCCGGACAGCGTGAAGAAGTTCGGCAAGGGCACGGCGGCGGACAAGCCCCTCGCAAACATCGACATGAAGAAAATGCTCGAGCAGGGCTACCGCTACGGAGCTCGCAACCAGATCGCGACGAGCGAGGCTCAGCGTTGCGTTAGCCTGATCAAGGCGGCTATTCTCCGTGAGTGGCAGAAGGAGTCGTCGAAGTGGTACAGCGGACTGCGTCCAATTGAGGTGGATTTCCATCTTGGTCCGGGCGGCACAGTGAAAAAGTTCACGATCACTAGAGGCAGCGGCGACGCCGACGTCGACCGTGCGGCGCAGAGCGCATTGCGTCGGCTTCAGGCGAACGGGGGCGTGCCCGGACTTTCCGCGCAGTTCCTTGAGCAGTTCCCAAGGCTGCCCATTGAAATGGAGCTCACTCAGGGCCATTGACAACGGCGAAGGCAGGGGAAAGTGTCTACTGGCGGCAAAGTCGATAGTGGTTCTTCGGACGGCGTCCAGAAATGTTACGCAGTGATGGCGTCGGATGCTGTTCGTGCCGAGAGTTCTTCGGGCGGGGTGTTCACTATTCTTTCCCGCAACATCCTCTCCCGTGGAGGAGCGGTGTGCGGCGCTGCCTTCGATGAAGACTTCCGCTGCCGCTACGAAATTGCCCGCGACGAGGCTTCCCTTGCAAAGTTGCGCGGATCCAAGTACGTCAAGGCGGCGTTGCGGCGTGGCTTCCTCGACGAAATGCGCACCGCCCTCGAATCAGGCGTACCTGTTCTGTTTACCGGAACGCCATGCCATGTTGCCGCCGTCAGGCGAATGTTCGCAAAATTTGCCGATACGCTTTTCACCGTTGACCTCATTTGCGCGGGTTGTCCGGACCAGTCCATTTTCGATCGCTATCTCGAGAACAACTGGGGACTGTCGAACGTCGCGAAGTACGAGTTCCGCAGCAAGGCTCGCGGGTGGCGGCACCGACACTATCTCCTGCATGTCGTGTTGAAGGACGGGCGCGAGATCTGGCGCGAGAGGGGCGAAGACGAATACATGACGGCCATGTCGTCCGGCCTCGGCCGTTCAGGAGGATGCCAGAATTGCCCATACTGCACGATGGACCGTCCGGGCGATTTGACAATCGGCGACTTCTGGCTTGTGCCGGAGGAAATGGACGACGGGAAAGGCACGTCCGCGATTCTCGTCAACAACGAAAAGGGCAGGCGTCTGTTCGAGTCTGTCCGCGGCGATTTTGTGAAGACGGCAGAGTATCCTCCTTTCTATCTTCAGGAGCGGCAGTGGCGACTCAGGACGCCTCCTCCGCTGGCACCCGGCCGCGCCGCGTTCATGGAATGCATAGCCTCCGGGATGTCCGTCAAGGAAGCGGTGGAAAAGGCTCAAGAGGCAGATTAGTCAGCGGCGTAGCCTGAACGGTGCGAACAGCGTCCAGGCTATTGAGTACACGCATCCCGCGCCGAGTACGCGCACTGCCAGCACCGCGAGTGCCAGCACCGGCTTTCGCCACGAGAGCGGAAACGCGCGCAGAGCCGCGCGTACTTCGGGATCCGAAGCGTATTCGCGCACGATTCTCCGTCCTTCGCCCCAACCGATCCGTAGGTTGCGAAGCAAGGCAAACATCTCCAGCAACGCCAGCACGCACGACGCCGCGTAAAGGCTTCCAAGCGATCCTCCCTCTCGCTCGTTGAGAGTCTGGCGGACCCGCAGAAGCGTCAACTTGTTCTTGAACACGCGCAAGGCCCTGTTCCTGTTCGCAATCAGACCGCCTGCGTGAAGCACATAGTTGTATACGGGTTCAGGACGGCATGTCGTTTTCTGCGCCCGCAGGAGGTAGTCGCAGTTGAACAGCGCATCCTCGTAGAGAACGATATTCTCGTCGAAACGCATGTGGTACCGCTCAATCAGCTCGCGTCGGTAGACGCAGCGGCAGACGCTCCCCAGCTCGCGGTTGTCGAAAAGCGGCGTTCCCCCATACCAACGGCGCACGTGTTCCATGGAAAATCCGATGAAGCGTGGTATGAAGCGCGCGCGGATGTCGGCGGGGGTGTCGCAATGATAATCGGCACGTAGAGGCTCTTCGCGCGATCTCGATGCGTCGAATTCCGTGATGCGCATGGGGAATATGCATAAGTCAGCGCCCGTGGCGGACATTTCGTTGACGCCCAGTGACAGGAATTCTGGCGTAAACGTGTCGTCACCGTCCAGAAAAAAAACGTATTCGCCCCGCGCCACGTCAAGTCCGCCATTGCGCGCGCCCGAAAGGCCGCGATTAGACTGATGCACCACGCGCACGCGCTGGTCCGTCGCCGCCAAACGTTCCAGTATTGTCCCTGTACTGTCCGTTGAACCGTCATCCACTGTGATGACCTCAAAATCGGAAAACGAACTGCGGAGGACGCTGTTCACTGCATCCTCCACCCATTTCTCCACGTTCCAGCATGGAATGATCACGCTCGCTTGGGGGGCCATGCCATCATTATACCATCATCCGCTTCCCGATGCGAACGCTTTGTGGTATAATTCTCCGCATGGAACGTCCTCTAGTCTCTTTCTGCCTGTTGTTCTACAACCACCGGCGTTGGTTCGGCGCCGCGCTGGAGGCCGCGTTCGCGCAGACGTACCGTCCGCTCGAGATCGTAATCTCCGACGACGCCTCGACGGATGGCTCGCCGGAACTCATCCAAGACTACGTCGCCGCCCATGCACCACCCGACGTCACCGTGATCTTCAACCGCAATGAGAAAAATCTCGGCATCCTCGCAAATTGGCTGAAGACCGCCTCGCTATCGCACGGAGAGTTGATCATCATGGCCGGGGGCGACGACATCTCTCTCTCGGAACGCACGGAAAAAATCGTCTCGGCGTGGCTGGCCGATGGCAAGCGTGCCGTCGTCATCAGCCATGCGGGATACCGGATCGACTCCAAAGGACGTTCGCTCGGGCCCCTGCCCGCCCCGTCCACGAAGCAACCCCTCGGTGCCTTGATGGCCTGGCGCCGCGATTGCTACACGGCGTTTCCACCCGAACCGGTCAGCCCCAGATGCGTTGAAGACGTTCCATTTGCAAAACGCGCGCTCATGCTCGGCGGCGACGAACTCGTCATTCCCGATCGCCTTGTCAAATATCGCCTCGGTTCCGGCCTCACCTCTACGCTTCATCATCACCGTACGCCGGTGATTAAAAGTTGGCGGTTGCTCCTTTCAGGCCTCGATCAAGCTGAATACGACCTCGCCGCCATTGCCGATAGTCTGCTCCCCGAACGCGTGGAGGCGTTCCGCAAGGCTTTCGCACGTGAGCGCGTCTTTGCGGAGAACCACCTTACACTTGTTGAATCGCCGTCATTTCGCGCAAGATGGAGGGCACTCCGCAAGGAGCGCATGATGGGGTACTGGAATTCTCGAGTCTTTATGTACGCCTACCTGTTGCCGCGGCAGATCGGCGACTGGGTGCTCGACACCATCACCCGCCTCAACCAGCTCCGCCGCCGCCTTTTACGGTAAGTCCGCGCAATGACTTCACGGGAGGGCCGCGCTTGTCGCGGCCGTTAGAGCCCGACCAATCGATTGATCCATGTCGTAGTACTTGTACTCGCCGAGGCGTCCGCCAACGATTAGGTAGGGGCATTTAGCGGCCTCGGCTTGGTATAGCGCGAGCTTTTCACGCGAGGCGGGCGTATCGACGGGATAGTACGGCTCGTCACCCGGCGCCCACGTCTTCGGATATTCGCGGCAGATGATCGTGGCGGGATGAGCCATTACGTCCTTCTGCTCGGGATGGTAGTGCTTGAACTCGTGTATGCGCGTGAATGGCACGTCCGCGTCCGTGTAGTTCACCACGCTTGTCCCCTGCCAGTCCGCCACGGCCATGCGCTCCGTCTCGAAGCGAAGCGAACGCCAGGGGAGCGGACCGAACTTGTAGTCGAAGAGCGCGTCGATGGGGCCGGAGTAGAACACGGGAACGTCCAACTTGTTCGTCTTGCGCCATTCAAGCCAATCGACGTTGCATTCGAGTGTGATGTTCGGGTGGTCGAGCAGGCGGTCGAAGAGGGAGTTGTAGCCAGAGAGGGGAATGCCCTGACGGTAGTCGGAGTAATAGTTGATGTCGTAGCTCGCGCGCACGGGGAGGCGCTTGATGATCGACGCAGGGAGGTCTTTCGGATCCATACCCCACTGCTTGCGCGTGTACTCGCGGATGAATGCCTCGTAGAGCGGACGCCCGATGAAGGATATGGCCTGTTCCTCGAAGTTCGCTGGTTCCGGCGCGCTCGGTGATCGCGCCCTACCGGGTGGTGCGGGTTCCGGCGCGCTCGGTGATCGCGCCCTACCGGGTGGTGCGGGTTCCGGCGCGCTCGGTGATCGCGCCCTACCATGCGAACCGGTAGGGGCCGACCACCGGGCGGCCCGCAATTCCGTCGCGCTTCCTGCTTCTTTTTCGATGAAGGCGGGCAACTCGGACGGAGTGAGGTTGAGTCCGTAGAACTGGTTGACTAGCGTGAGGCCGAGCGGCAGGAAATACGTCTTACCCGCGTGGCGGGCAAGGACCTTGTGCTGGTAGCCGTTGAACGTTATGAAGCGGTTCACGAACTCCCACACGTCGTCGAGGTGCGTGTGGAAAATGTGCGAGCCGTAGGTATGGACCTCGATGCCGGTTTCGGCGTCGGTCTCGCACCGCACGTTGCCGCCTGGGGCCGCACGGCGCTCGAGAACGAGCACTTTGCGCCCTTTTTCTGCCAATACGCGGGCTACCGTGCATCCCCAGATGCCGGCGCCAGCCACAATGACGTTAGTTTCTTGCATGGACACAGTATACCATAAAAACGGCCTTGCGCGCTACGCCCTATTCTCCACCGCCAAATCGTTCCCGGAAATCGTCTTCCGAAATCACGGGGATTCCCAGCTCCTGCGCCTTCTTGTTCTTGCCGGAGGTGGACGTGACGTCGTTGTTGATGAGGAAGCTCGTCGCCTTCGAGACGCTCCCTGCCACCTTCCCTCCCGCGCCTTCGATGTACGCCTTCAGCGCCGCACGGTTCGGCCAGTGGTGGACGTCGCCCGTTATCACGAACGTCAGCCCCGCACACGCTCCGCCCGACTTCGGCGCCACGTAGGCGTTGAGCGACACCTCGCGCAGTACATCCTCAACTACGGCCCGGTGCGCGGGATCGCCGCACCACTCGACAAACGCCGCCGACTTCCCGGGGCCGATGCCGTCAATTGATGCAAAAACCTCCGCTCCCGGCGAGAACAAGTCGTTCGGATTCGCAGCTTCGGCGGCTTTAACGAAGAGTTCCTCCACGGAATAGGCCGAAAGTAGACGTTTCGCCACGTCGACTCCGCAAAGCGGAATCGACAAAGCCACGAGAAACTGCACCGCGTCGCGCGTGCGCGCCTTCTCGATGGACGCGCAGATGTTCGCGGCCGATTTTTCGCCGAAGCCTTCCATCGTCGCAATCTCGTCGCGGTGCGCGCCGAGACGGTAGATGTCGCCGAATGTTCGGATCCAGCCCTTGTTTACGAACTTAGCAAGCGTCTCGCCCGCGAGACCGTCGATGTCCATGCCGTCCTTCGAGACGAACCGCATGAACTTTCGCAGCTCGCGTGCCGCACACGACGCATTCGTGCAGCGGAGCGTCTTCGTGCCGCTCTCCGCGACGTTCACCGCCGTGGGCGCACCGCACACGGGACACGCCGACGGTACCTCGAATGTCCCCACGGTTTTCGTCACGGCAACAACCTTGGGGATTATCTTATTCGCCTTGATCACGCTCAACTCGGTGCCAGCGCCGCCGAGACCGAGGCGCTCGCACTCGGAGATGTTGCAGAGCGATGCGCGCTTCACCGTGGTGCCTTCGAGCTGGACGGGACGGAACACCGCAACGGGCGAAATCGACGCGACGGCGCACGACCACTCCACGCGCTCGAGCACGGTCGCCGCCGTCTCGTCCTGCCACTTGAACGCAAACCCGGCGCGCGTCGCGTGGTGTCCGGTCACGCTGCCCGTCTGCGCGTAGACCGTATCGTCGTAGACAACCACGAGGCCGTCCACTGGGAACGGGCAGATCTTGTCCGTCACCTTCAGCGTCCAGCGGTCAATCGACGCCTGAATCGCCGCCGCGTCGGGCGCATCAATGCGCTCGCGCTCGACGGCGCCGAGACCGACTTCCTCCAGATAGGCCATGCGTTCGCCCCATGAGACGATCTCGCGGTCGCAGTGGACAAGCGTGAACGGAATCCACTGGAGACGGCGCGGCTTCAGCTCGTCCACGGACTTGAGCGTGAGCGAGCCGGATGCGAGGTTACGCGGGTTGGCGTATTCGTCGTCCGTGGTTGCGCAGAATGCCTCGAAGTCGGCGTAGGAAATCACGGCCTCGCCGCGCACGACGAGGTGTCCCTTGTCCTTCACGCGCGGCGGGATGCCCTGGATGCCGGCGGCTAGGTGGGTGATGTTGGTGCCGATGTGTCCGTCGCCGCGCGTGACGACCTTCGTCAGCTTGCCGTTGTCGTAGGTGACGACGAGCGTGAGTCCGTCGAGCTTCCAGGAAATCCAGATCGGACGCCCCTCCGCCCACTTCGCGACTTCGCTCACCTGCTTTGTCTTCGCGAGCGAAAGGGCAGGATATTCGTGGGGTTCCTTCTCGCCGACTGTCGTATCGGCGGAGACGCGGTTCGTGGGGCTGTCGGGCAACACCACTCCCGTCTCGGCCTCGAGCGCCTTCACCTGGTCGAAGAGGGCGTCCCACTCGAAGTCAGTCATCAATTCGGTGCGGCCGTTGTAGTAGGCGTCCGCCGCCTCGTTCAACCGCGCCACCGCCGCGCGCATCTGCTCTAGTTTGTCCATGGGGGTATTATATCAAAACGGGCGGGGACGTTCATCAGTTGTGACACATATTGCGATATGGCGCATCTGCGTAATTCACCGCCGAGCCTTCTGATAATTGGAAACAACTGTTTGAAACAACTTATCTTTGGCGCGCGGGCTAACTCGCCCGCGCCCATTTGCCGATCCTCAAACTGTCACGATTCTGAATGTTCAAGGTGTGCCCGTAGGATAATGTTGTTCTTGAAAGTTGTCATGGTTGTTTCCAAATCCCAATACGCATGGGTAAAAAACGGAGATGCGCCCCGATTTTCTGCCCACAAAATTTGAGTCAGGCAGACTCCGCCATTTTTTGCTATAATAAAGCGCGAAAGGCACAACAGACATGGCACTAGCAATAAGCAACATACCGATCCTGTCGGGAGAAGAGGCGGAACGATTTGTCCGTTCGGCGGAGGAAAACGTTCGCAGACGCGGATGTGTCGATTTTTCCCATGTTCGCCGTGAGTGGCGAACTTTTGAAAGGGAGAACTCTCAGCGGATCAAATCATTGAAGGAGTCTGGGAGATGGCCTTTCTAAAGGATGAGTGCGTCCGCGTCCCTCTATCAGAAAGAATTGTCGCTGCATGTGAGCCATTCAGCTGCGGAAATAAGGACCTTGACGAATTCTTCTCGTCCGATTACCTTGACTACGCTCGCCAGTTGATGGGAAAGACCTATGTATTCCTTGAGGTTGCTAATCCGCGCCAGATAGTTTGTGCATTCACAGTGTCCAATGCAAGTATTTTCACCAATCACCTTCCAAACGCCAGAAGAAAGCGCATCGGTAAGAATGTGCCGCAACAAAAACGCGATATGATCTATCCGGCGGTTCTGATTGGTCGGCTGGGTGTCAATAGTAAATTCATGCGAAAGCACGTCGGAACCGAACTGATGGACAGCATAAAAACCTGGTTCGTTGAAGAAGACAATAAGACGGGATGCAGATACCTTGTTGTAGACGCATACAACGAAACGATTCCATGCGAATACTATTTGCGCAACGGTTTCACGTTCATGTTCAGCACAGAAGATCAAGAAAAGCAATATCGCAATATCTCTAGTGGCGAGGCTTTACGCACGCGCCTGATGTTTTTTGACTTGATGCAGATAACGCCCGCCATGCAGGAACCTAGCGTGGGTACGTGACAGGGTTCGGCCGTCTGTACAATTTGCGCTTCCACTGCTCATCCCGATGTGCTATACTGGCGGCATGGAAAATAATGTTTCACGCAGAAGCTTTCTCGTTTCGTCCACGGCGCTTGCGGCCGTGGCCGGATGCACGACCGCCAAAGCAGACGGGAAGACAGAAGGGCTGCCCGCGCAGTTTTCGACTGATCTGCCCATTTCAAAGGAGTCTGGCATCCGCGTGCGCTTCCTCGGCAGCGGAGCCGCAGGATGGAGGCCGGAATGGGCCCAAAACCCGTATGCGCGCCGCCAGTCGAGCGTGCTGATCGAAAACAAGGTCCTCATAGACTTCACGATGTGCTCGTTCGACAAGCTGCCGGAGGGATGCCATCCCGAGGTGCTTTTCCAGACGCACTCCCACGGCGACCACTACAACCCCAAGGCGGCCGTCAAGAGCGGCGTGAAGCGCATGTACGTGCAGGAGACTTGGGCCGACGCGGCGCGAGAGGAGGTGGGCAAGGCGGCGGCGAAGCTTGGCCTGCCCGCGCCGGAGGTCATCGGACTTCCCTTCGGCAAGCCGGTGGTTGAGTGCGGCATGAGGTTCACGGGCGTGCCGGCGAACCACAGCACGTCCCGCGTCACGAACGGCGTCCTGGAGCGCACATCCGTCTATCTCGTGGAGAAGGGCGCCTCGCGTCTTCTGTACGCCACGGACACCGGCGGCTTGATGGGCGACGCCGCGCGGATGATCGGCATAGACCCGCACATCACCGCAGGCGCCAAGGCTTTCGTCCATAAGCCGCAGGCGCTCACCGCGTTCATCATGGAGGCAACGGACGGGGACAGCGACGAGGACTTCCGTCTGTTCGTACACTCCAGCGTACAGACAGTCTCGCGCATCGTGAACATGCTGATCAAGTACGGACGCCTTGCCCTTCCGTCCGGACAGCACGCCTACATCACGCATCTTGGCCTCAAGTACCGCGACTGGCCATCTGAGCAAATCGAGAAGGAGCTTCCCGATACGCTCCGCGCAGCATACGACGGCCTTGAGGTGGTGCTTGGATAGGGATTATGCTGGCGTCTCAAAGGAGGTCCGATAAACAGGAAGAAGAATGAAGCAGCGAAAGAATAGCTTCAAGCGCCTCCTGAGGCGTCCGTTCGAGTGGCTGGGCATCGGCCTTGGCTGGCTCGTGTTCGCGCACGTCTCGCATCGCATGCTCTTCCGCATCTGCGACTTCATCGCCGCCATTGGCTACCGCTTCGACCGCAAGGGCCGCGAGCTCTCGCGCGAGAACCTGCGCCTCGTCGTGGGCGAGGAACATCTTACGCCGCGTCGCGAGGAGCTGATCCTGAAGCGCAGCTACCGCAACATGGTGCGCACGCTCGGACACGTTTTCTGGACGAGCCGCAACGCGCGTGCGCGCGCCGCCGCCACAGGCGAGTTCACGCCGAAGTGCGTGGAGTTCCTTGCGGCGAACAAGCCCGCCATCACGGTCAGCTGCCACATGGGCTGCTGGGAACTTCTCTCGCAGCTTGTATTCCTCCAGGGACGGAAGATCGTGAGCGTGGCGAAGGACATCGGCACGCCGGGCATGACCGAGCTGCTGATGAAGTCGCGCCGGTCGCTCGGGCAGACCATCGTACGCGCGGAAGGCGCGCTCCATCCGCTTCTGCAGGGATTGCAGGAGGGCGCGGACGTGGGGCTGCTCGTGGACCAGGTGGTCAAGCCGGACCAGGGCGGC
The DNA here is from genome assembly GCA_902761035.1 of uncultured bacterium. Taxonomy (GTDB): domain Bacteria; phylum Verrucomicrobiota; class Kiritimatiellia; order RFP12; family UBA1067; genus RUG572. The sequence continues at coordinate 36,997 of CACWIW010000029.1, forward strand.
GTGTGGGTGCGCTATTTCGGACGCCCCGTGCCAGTCTCGGCGGCCCCCGCGTTTCTCCAGGCGAAGACGCACGCGCCGATCGTGATCGCCTGGTCGCGTCCGCTCCGCGACGGACGCTACCGCTGCGAGTACATCGCCGAATTCCCCTGGAAGAAGGGCATGGACATCTGGGGCCGCACGCAGGATTGCATTTCGGCGCTTGAACGCACGATCCGCCGCCATCCGTCCTGCTGGGTGATGAACTACCGTTACTTCCGCAAGAAGCCGAAGGAAAAGGACTTGGCGCAGCTCGCCACCCGCGAACGCCGCCGCCGTACGGGTGAAAGGTGAGTGATTCTCACAAGTTTTTCACATCCCGTGAACGGTCCCGGCAGCGTTTTTGGAAACGCTTAACCATGAGCGAAGCAATTGCTTTCCCTTGGGGCGCGCACAGGGCGCGCCTGCAAAACTGCTTCGCACATTCCAAAGGCTCAACCAATGACGATCCATTGGCGGGGAGCCTGGGGTGTGCGCGCTTTGCCAATGGCTGAACCTTCGGCGGGAGGGCCGCGCCCCGTCGCGGCCCAGGTGGGGCGAGCCGTCCTCGGCGAGCCGCTCACCCCACCC
>CACWIW010000030.1 GCA_902761035.1 uncultured bacterium
GGGATTATGGAGCCAATCCGCTTTATTGCGCACATGACCTTTATCTCAATGGTGCGAAGGTTACAACATTGACAATTCCAAACTCTGTGACGAGCATCGCAAGATATGCGTTCTCCCATTGCAGCAGTCTTACGAGCGTGACGATCCCGGACAGCGTGACGAATATCGCAAGTTCTGCGTTCCATGATTGCCGCGGTCTTACGAGCGTGACGATCGGCAATGGAGTGACGAGCATCGCAAGTTATGCGTTCTACAATTGCAGCGGTCTGACGAGCGTGACGATACCCGACAGCGTGACGAGCATCGGGGATCAAGCGTTCTCAGGTTGCAGCGGTCTTACGAGCGTGCATATAACCGATCTTGCGAGATGGTGCGGTATATCATTTGGGGATTATGGAGCCAATCCGCTTTATTGCGCACATGACCTTTAGTCTTACGAGCGTTACGATACCCGACAGCGTGACGAATATCGCAAGTTCTGCGTTCTCCGGTTGCAGCGGTCTTACGAGCGTGACGATCGGCAATGGCGTGACGAGCATCGGCCATGGTGCGTTCGGAGGTTGCAGCGGCCTTACGAGCGTGACGATCGGCAACGGCGTGACGAGCATCGGGGATTATGCGTTCGATGGTTGCAGTGAATCTCTCTTCGATACGACGACAATTCCTGGCGTGAAGCTTGTTGATGGCTGGGTGGTTGGCAAAAGGGGCTCGCTTTCTGGTAATCTGGATCTGACAGGTGTTCGCGGCATCGGGTATCGGGCGTTCGGAGGTTGCAGCGGTCTTACGAGCGTGACGATCGGCAATGGCGTGACGGGCATTGGGTGGGGTGCGTTCGATGGTTGCAGCGGTCTTACGAGCGTGACGATCGGCAATGGCGTGACGGGCATCGGGGGGGGGGGCGTTCAGAGGTTGCAGCGGTCTTACGAGCGTGCATATAACCGATCTTGCGAGGTGGTGCGGTATATCATTTGGGGATACTAACGCCAATCCGCTTTATTGCGCACACGACCTCTATCTCAATGGCGCGAAGGTTACAACATTGACAATTCCAAACTCTGTGACGAGCATCGGTGATGATGCGTTCTCCGGTTGCAGCGGTCTTACGAGCGTGACGATTCCTGACTCGGTGACGAGCATCGGGGATTATGCGTTCTCACGTTGCAGCGGCCTGACGAGCGTGACGATCCCTGACTCTGTGAAGAGCATCGGGTATGAAGCGTTCTCCGGTTGCAGCGGTCTTACGAGCGTGACGATTCCTTCCAGCGTGACGAGCATCGGGTGGAGGGCGTTCTACAATTGCAGCGGACTTACGAGCGTGACGATCCCTGACTCTGTGACGAGCATCGGGGAGGGTGCGTTCTCAGGTTGCTGCGGTCTTACGAGCGTGACGATCCCTGACTCTGTGACGAGCATCGGGGATTATGCGTTCTCACGTTGCAGCGGCCTGACGAGCGTGACGATCCCGGACGGCGTGACGGGTATCGGCAATGGTGCGTTCTCCGGTTGCAGCGGTCTTACGAACGTGACGATACCGGACAGCGTGACGAGCATCGGGGAGGGTGCGTTCGGAGGTTGCAGCGGTCTTTCGAGCGTGACGATACCGGACAGCGTGACGAGCATCGGGCGTTATGCGTTCTCCGGTTGCAGCGGTCTTACGAGCGTGACGATCGGCAACGGCGTAACGAGCATCGGGTGGGAGGCGTTCCGGGGTTGCAGCGGTCTTACGAGCGTGACGATACCTGACGGCGTGACGGGAATCGGGTGGGAGGCGTTCCGGGGTTGCAGCGGTCTTACGAGCGTGACGATCGGCAATGGCGTGACGAGCATCGCAAGTTATGCGTTCTCCGGTTGTAGCGGCCTGACGAGCGTGACGATCCCTGACTCGGTGAAGAGCATCTGGGATCATGCGTTCGACTATTGCCGCGGTCTTACGAGCGTGACGATCCCTGACTCGGTGACGAACATCGGGGAGCGTGCGTTCGGTAGTTGCAGGAGTCTTACGAGCGTGACGATCGGCAACGGCGTGACGAGCATCGGGGGGGGGGCGTTCTCCTATTGCAGCGGTCTTACGAGCGTGACGATCCCTGACTCGGTGATGAGCATCGGTGGTTCTGCGTTCAATTATTGCACGAATCTTACGAGCGTGACGATCGGCAACGGAGTGACGAGCATCGGGTGGCATGCGTTCTCCGATTGCAGCGGTCTTACGAGCGTGACGATACCTGACTCGGTGACGCGCATAGGGGAGAGAGCGTTCTCGGGTTGCCGCGGTCTTACGAGCGTGACGATCCCTGGCTCTGTGACGAGCATCGGGGATTATGAGTTCTCCGGTTGTAGCGGCCTGACGAGCGTGATGATCGGCAACGGAGTGACGAGCATCGGGAAAGGAGCGTTCTCGGGTTGCAGCGGTCTTACGAGCGTGACGATCCCTGACTCTGTGAAGAGTATCGGGTATGAAGCGTTCTCCGGTTGCAGTGGTCTTACGAGCGTGACGATCGGCAACGGCGTGACGCGCATCGGGGAGAGAGCGTTCTCGGGTTGCAGCGGTCTTACGAGCGTGACGATCCCTGACTCTGTGAAGAGCATCGGGTATGAAGCGTTCTCCGGTTGCAGTGGTCTTACGAGCGTGACGATCCCTGACTCGGTGACGAGCATCGGGTATGAAGCGTTCAAGGGTTGCAGCGGTCTTACGAGCGTGACGATCGGCAACGGAGTGACGAGCATCGGGGAGGGTGCGTTCTCCGGTTGCAGCGGTCTTACGCGCGTGACGATCGGCAACGGAGTGACGAGCATCGGGGAGCGTGCGTTCTACTATTGCAGCGGTCTTACGAGCGTGGCGATACCGGACAGCGTGACGAGCATCGGGGAGGAGGCGTTCTACTATTGCAGCGGTCTTACGAGCGTGGCGATACCGGACAGCGTGACGAGCATCGGGGAGGAGGCGTTCTACACCGTGAAGATTCCTAATTCTGTGGGCTACATCTGGACTTATGCGTTCTACGATTGCACGAATCTTACGAGCGTGACGATCCCGCAGTGCGTCTGTTCCAGATGGTTCTCAACAGTTTTCTCGTCATCTCCTCTGATAACTAATTTGACTATTGCAGATGGCGTGACGAGTATCGAGGATGATGCGTTCAAGGGACGGAGCGGTCTTACGAGCGTGACGATCCCTGACACGGTGACGAGCATCGGGGAGCGTGCGTTCTCCGGTTGCAGCGGTCTTACGAGCGTGACGATTCCGGCGAGAGTGCTGAATTTCGGTGAGCAGGCGTTCGGTGATTGCACTGGCCTGCGGAGCGTGCGGGCCGCGAGTTTGTTAAGGGAAAGGCTAGAGGTAGAGGCTCCGCGTGTGTTCAAGGGATGTTCGCAAGATCTAGAGTTCACCTATTTTGTGCCGAGGATATATAACGTGACTGTGAGGCCGCAGTCTCCGAGTAACGGTAAGGTGGACATCACATTCGAGGTGCCGGAAGATGTAGAAGCACTGGCATGGAACAGGTCTTTGTCTCTTTCTGTGACCGCTACTAATCGTGCAGACAACATGAGCTACGTTGCCACCGCAGAAGCACTATCCGGCGACACGGAAATGAAGAAGGGAACGCACCATGTCGTTTGGGATATGAACGCGCAGGGGGTGTCGTTCAACTTGGAGGATGCGGTGTTCGTAGTGGCGTATGAGGAAGCTCTTCCTCCGTATTGCGTCATCGACCTTTCTGTTGGGGTGAATACAGTGAGCAATACGGTCACCTATCTCTTCGAGCCGCCGCAGGGTGGATTTAATACGGACGAATATAAGACGACGAAGCTGGCACTTCGTCTGATCGAGCCGGGAACTTTTGAAAAGTATGGCAAGGGTACCGTTGCGGTCACGAAACCGTTCTACTGTGGCATTTTCGAGGTGACACAGAAGCAGTACGAGCTGCTGTTGGGATCGAATACGAATCCGTCGAGGTATAAAGGAGATATGCGGCCCTTGGAGAATGTTTTCTGGAATGATCTTCGTGGACAAATGGCCACGTACGACTGGCCGAATACGTTGTCTGTCGCTCCAAATTCGGTAATTGGGCGCATTCAGGCACGAACGCGGTTGAACTTCGACCTGCCGACGGGAGCGCAGTGGGAGTATGCCTGCCGGGCGGGCACGGCGAGTATGTACAACAACGGAGGTGACACGGAAGAAGACCTGAAACAGCTGGGAAGGTATTCTGGTAACAGGTTCGACGGCAAGGGCGGATATTCGGAGCATACGACGGTTGGTTCATACTTGCCGAACGCATGGGGGCTTTATGACATGCACGGGAATGTGTATGAATGGTGCCTTGACCATTGCGAGCTAGTTACTTCCGTGGATGTCCGGACGGTCTTCGGTGGTTGTTGGCGTTTCGACGCATATTACTGCACTTTAAGCCGGGATGAAGTATTGATCGAGAGAGACGATTTGTTTGCCCAAGACATCGGCTACAGCATCTATGGTTTCCGCCTCTTCAGATCCATGTCAAATGGAACGGTGCTTTGCGAGGGCAGCTCGGACGACCCATTTATGTACACGGTGACGTTTGCCGCGAATGGCGGCTTGTTGCAAGATGAAAATATGCGCTTCGTGGAGGAAGGGAGCGCGGTAGACAACCTGCTGTTGGCAACGAGGGAGGGCTACACGTTCGTGGGCTGGTTTACGGAGGCTAATGGCGGGACTCAGATTTCCGAATCGACGACCGTTAGTGGCAATGTGGTGTATTACGCGCATTGGACAATCAACCAGTATTCTGCCACGTTTGAAGCAAATGGAGGGACGGTTGACACGTCCTCGGTGTCCCGGGATTACGGACAGGCCATTGGTACGCTTCCAACTCCAACGCGGACGGGTTACACTTTCGTAGGCTGGTTTACGGAGGCTGATGGCGGGACTCAGATTTCCGCATCGACAATCATTAGTGAAGATGTGACGTTTTACGCGCATTGGACGGAGAACGGCGGCGACTCCGGTGGTGGTTCCGATGGTGAGGGGGGCAGCGCTGGCGGCGGCTCCGGCGGCGGCGGCAGCGCTGGCGGCGGCAGTTCCGATGGTGAGGGTGGTAGTGCTGGCGGCGGCTCCGGCGGTGGTGCAGGCGGCGGCTCCGGCGGTGGTAGTGCAGGCGGCGGCTCCGGCGGCGGCGGCAGTGCTGGCGGCGGCAGTTCCGATGGTGAGGGTGGCAGTGCTGGCGGCGGCTCCGGCGGTAGTGCTGGCGGCGGCAGTTCCGATGGTGAGGGTGGTAGTGCTGGCGGCGGCGGAAGTGCTGGCGGCGGCTCCGGCGGTGGTAGTGCTGGCGGCGGCAGTTCCGATGGTGAGGGTGGCAGTGCTGGCGGCGGCTCCGGCGGTGGTAGTGCTGGCGGCGGCAGTTCCGATGGTGAGGGTGGCAGTGCTGGCGGCGGCAGTTCCGATGGTGAGGGTGGCAGTGCTGGCGGCGGCAGTTCCGATGGTGAGGGTGGCAGTGCTGGCGGGGCTGATACTACCTTCTTGGTCAAGGCGCAGACGGTGGATGGCGCGCTCTATAATAGGAATAATAGTAGTATAGTTGGCACGATGCAGGTCAAGGTTGGCAAGGTCAGCAAGAAGGGGATCGTCAAGTTTTCCGGCAATGCCACGCTGTTGATTGACGGCAAGGAGAAGAAGGTCTCGGCTAAGGCGGTGAATGTCGCCTTGGACGCGACGGGGCGCGTCCCTCCCGTTACGCTTGCGTTCAAGGCACCGATTGGGGAGGTGTCGCTTGAGATGGCGGCGGATGGCACGTTCACGCTCAAGAACGGCACATACGAGATGGTGGAGGCGAATGTGGGCGGCGACTGGAGCAAGGGCGGCGCGAAGGTGTATGTGGACGGCGCGCTCGGTGATCGCGCCCTACCAGAGGGGACGCTGGAGGATCTTCTCCCGGACGGGGTGCCGGTTACCGCGTCGGGCGGCAAGTGGGCGTTCGCGAAAGCCGCCAGCGTCAAGTGGGCGAAGCCGAAGAAGGGCGCGGCGCTGCCGGAGAGGTACGATGCGGAGTCCGGCAAGGGCCTCGTGATTGACACGTCTAAGGGTGACAACCTCTCGGCCATGAAGCTCTCGTACACGCCGAAGAAGGGCACGTTCAAGGGCTCGTTCAAGGTGTATGCGCTGGAGGGCGCGGGCAAGGCGACCAAGTTGAAGAAGTACACCGTTAAAGTGGTACAGTAGCGCGGTCCCATCGCCCGACCTTTGCGAAAAACAGAGTTGACAACCTGTTTACAACCCTTAGATAACGTTTCACAACGCGGCCGCCCCCCAAGGCGGCCGTTTTGCTATAATGCTTTCCATGTCCGAACAACTCAGAACACTTCCCCACAGCGCGGAGGCCGAACGCGGCATCATCGGGTCGATCCTGCTGGATACGACGATGGGTGACGACGCCCGCGTGCTGGACCTCTGCCAGGCGCGCGGCCTCACGCCCGAGTCCTTCTACGAGCCGCGCAACCGCATTTTCTTCGAGACCTTCCGCGAGATGAGCGGCACGTCCGTGCCGATCGACGCGGTCACGCTCACGGACCGCCTCCGCGCCACAGGCCGCCTCGACCAGGTCGGCGGCGTCGCCGCCATCCAGTCCCTCGTGGACAACACGCCAACCTCCGCCCACGCCGAATACTACATCGACATCGTCCGCCAGAAACACCTCCTGCGCACGATGATCCAGCGCGCACGCGAGACGGAATCGCGCTGTTTCGACGAGGCACAGGCCGCGAATGCGGACATCCTCCTCGGCGAAGTGGAGAAGAACTTCCTCGAAATCGGCGGCGCGAGTACCGTGCGCATGGAATGGAAGACTGCCGTTGAGAACACCCTCCAGGCGATGGACCGCCTCTTCGACGGCGGGGCGGGGCAGTTCGACGGCCTTTCCACAGGCTTCAAGTACCTCGACGAGAAGCTGATGGGCCTCAAGGGCGGCGACATGATCGTCGTCGCGGCGCGCCCGTCCGTGGGCAAGACCTCGCTTGCCATGAACATCGCCGAGTGCATCGCGATGGGGCAGGACATCAACGGCATGCCGACGCGCTGCGACAACGGCAAGAAGCACCCCGTGCTCATCTTCTCCCTTGAAATGAGCACCGAGTCGCTCGCCAAGCGCATGCTCGCCGGCCGCGCCGGCGTGAACACATGGCGTCTCCAGCGCGGACTCATGGCTCGCGAGGAGCGCATCGACGCGAGCCAGCGCCTGATGTCCGCTGCCAACGCCCTCCGCAGCGCGCCGATCTTCATCGACGATACGAGCGCGCTCGACGTTTCCGACATGCGCGCCCGCGCACGCCGCATGAAGCGCACGCACGGCATCGAGCTGATCGTGATCGACTACCTCCAGCTCTGCAACTGCCGCGAGTACGCCCGACAGGGACGCCAGCTTGAAACCTCGCGCATTTCGGGTCAGATCAAGGCCATGGCGAAGGAACTCAAAGTTCCGGTGATCGTCCTCTCCCAGTTATCCCGCGGCAACGAGCAGCGCGGCGACAAGGAGGAGACGCCCAAGCTCTCCGACCTCCGCGATTCCGGTGCAATCGAGCAGGACGCCGACGTGGTGTTCCTCCTCCGCCGTCCGTGTCGGTCTAAGACGGCCCAGTGGCACGACGACGAACTGCTTGCGATCGTGGACGTGGCCAAGCACCGCAACGGCGAGACGGGCGAAGTGGACCTCAACTTCTACAAGGAGGGCACGCGCTTCGGCGACCGCAAGCCCGGCACGCGCGGCCAGTCGCAGAACGACGCCGAGACCGCCGAGGCCGACGCCGCCACGGCGCAGGAGGTCGTAGAACCGCCCCCCGACGTCGCGGAACAGCAGCCGACGTCGCTTGTCCAGGATCTCATCATCTAGGTGTTGTCATGCTCCATGTTGTCGCCACGCCCATTGGAAACCTTGGAGACCTCACGCCGCGCGCGCTGGAGGCGCTGAAGGGTGCCTCGCTCATTGCTTGCGAGGATACGCGCCGTACCTGGCAGCTCCTCGCGCACTTCAACGTGCCGCGTCCCGATATGATCAGCTACCGCCAGGGCAACGAGGAACGCATCGCCCGCACCGTGATCGACGCCGTGAACGCCGGACGCGAGGTCGTGCTCGTCTCGGACGGCGGCTATCCCGCGATTTCCGATCCGGGCTATCGCCTCGTGCGTCTTTGCGCGCAGGAGAACGTGCCGTTCGACGTCCTTCCCGGCGCAAGCGCCGTGAACGTGGCGCTTGTGCTGAGCGGACTTCCCACGAGCTCATTCACGTTCAAGGGGTTTCCGCCGCGCGGACCCGGCGCGCTCCGCAACTGGTTCGCCGCCGAGAAGGAGTTGCCGCACACGCTCATCGGCTTTGAGTCGCCGTTTCGCATCGGCCCGACGTTGCAGGCGGCCTACGAGGTACTCGGCGACCGCGAGGCGGCGGTGTGCATCGAATTGACGAAGCTCCATGAGCGGGTCTCGCGCGGATATCTTTCCGACCTCGCCGCGCAGTTCAAGGACGCGAAGGTGAAGGGCGAAGTCGCTTTTGTGATCGCCGGAGCGAACCCAAAGTTTACGCGAACCGTTTAATTAACCAAAAGAAAACAAATGATTTATTGTTCACAAATCGCAATTGCCAAAAATGTTCACAAATCACAAATGGCAAATATTTATATTTCTGTCAATTGTGACATTTGTGAACAATTGAGATTTGTGAACATTCAAATCGGTAAATGAGGAGTGAATGATGAAAAAATTGTCATGTTTTTTGGCGTTTGCGGGCATTTGTGCCGTTATGGCCGCGCCGCAGGCGGAAATTGACGCAGCGATTGCTCGCGGCGTGAAGTATCTGCTCGCGCAGCAGGCGGCGGATGGCTCGTTCAGCGATCCGCACATGCCGGCGCTCACGGGGTTGCCGCTCTGGGCGCTCGTGAAGGGCGGCGAAGGTAAGGGCGAGGCCGCGAAGAAGGCCGCGCAGTTCGTGCTCGGCACGCAGCGCCCCGACGGGGGCTTCTACGTGCCGAAACCGGGACGCGGCGGCAGCGGCCTCGGCAACTACAACACGAGCGTGTGCGTGAGCGCGCTGTACGAAAGCGGACTCGCGCCGAATCGCGCGATCCTCGACGCGCGCACCTATATCGCGGGAAGCCAGTTGACGGGCGACGATACGATGTCCGGCGGCTTCGGCTACGACCGCGTCTCCCGCCGCCGCTACGCCGACCTCTCCAACACCTCATACGCGCTCGACGCGATGCGCCGTACCGAGGGCGTGGAGGAGTTTCGCCCACAGGGCGAGGCGAAGGCCGACCTCAACTGGGACAAGGCGCTCGCCTTTGTCGAACACCTCCAGGCGAAGGACGGGCCGCGCGCCGGCGGCGCGGCCTACAACGACCGCACGGCGCAGGGCGGACTCGCCACGAACGCCACGGGACGCGTCCAGCTCCGCGCATACGGCTCAATGAGCTATGCGGCAGTCCTCTCCATGTGCCACGCGAAACTCACACGCGACGACCCGCGCGTGAAGAGCGCCCTCGGCTACTGCTCGAAGTTCTGGACCGTGGATGAAAACCCCGGCATGGGCAGTCAGGGCCTATACTATTATTATGACATCCTTGCCCGTGCCCTCTCCGTGGCGGGCGTTGCCGTGCTGGAACAGCCCGACGGGCGGAAAGTGGTGTGGAAAGATGAACTTGCCGCGAAGCTTTTGAAGCTCCAGCAGAAGGACGGCAGCTGGGTGAACGACAACAACCGCTTCTGGGAGAACGATCCCGTGCTCGTAACCTCGTTCGCCATCCTCACGCTTTCGCTATGCAAATAGGCGTTTGTCGTATGCGCCGAGTTATGTTATAATTATCGCATGTTCAATACCCAGATTAGAAGAGTCGTGTCGGTGGTGGCTACTGCCGTCGCGTGTGTAGCGTATGCCGAAACGAGTGCATCGGTGTCGGCTGAAATGTCGCAGGCTGCTGCGGCGGGATTCCTGTCAAGGACAGGCGTCGGGCCTCTGCTCCTTCCGGGGCGCGAAGTCGCCTCCGCAGAGGCGCGTGGCAATGTGTGGATTGTCCGCCTTGCACCGTCCGGCTACATCGAGGTCGCAGGCTCGACCAAGTGCGCGCCGATACTCTCGTTCTCGGCGAAAGACTTCGTCGAGCCGGAAGTCGGTTCGCCGTTCGCGGCCAAGCTGGCAGCCGACAGCCAGATGGTCGCGGAGAAGGAGTCGGGCGAATCCGCCGCCGACCATGCCGACTGGGCGAAGCTCACCGCGCCGGTTGCCAAGAAGCGCGCAAGGCTCGCCGCAAAACCGACGAGAACTGACGGTACTGGCTACACGCCTTACGTCGCGCCGATGCTGGGCGCGACGTGGCACCAGACCGCCCCGTACAACGACCTTTCGCCCTACAACTATTTCTGCGGCTGTATGGCGACGGCGGCGGGACAGGAAATCCGCTACTGGCGCTGGCCCTACAGGTATGAGAAGTTCCGCCAGACAACCCATGGCGTCAGGGACGCGCAATTCAACTACAGCGATTTCGTCATCCGTCCGAACGGGCTTGTGCCGTTTGACTGGGACAAGGTAAAGGCCAACTACACCGACGAGGCAAATGCCTCCATGCCTTGGGCGAATGACAAGCAGGCAACGTACAACGCGGCATGGCTCTCTCTCTGGATGCAGTCTTTGACAGGCATGGGCTACAAGCCCGGCGGATCCGGCGGCACGAGGCAGCTCGCGAGTACGGCCGAAGAGTACTGGTACGAAAAGGGCAAGGGCTATACCTACTGGAATGACGGTTACACGAATCTCTGGAACGCGATAAAGGCCGACCTCGACTGGGGCTCGCCGATTCAGATCAACACGGCCGCCCACCAGATGGTCATTGACGGTTATGCCGTGGAGAACTACGGTACGGCGGACGAGGTCGATTGGATCAACCTCAATCTCGGCTATGGCAACGCGACATACTGGGACAATCTCAAGATCGCCGTCACGGAAGGCACCTATTCAGGAACGCTTGCTTCCTTCCAGACAGGCTTTCGTCCGCAGAAGATCGTGCAGTTCGAGCCTGTTCCCAAGGTGGGCGGCACGTCGCTCACGCTCGCCTGGCACATTCCGCCTTGCTACACGAACAGAATCAGCGGCTTCCTGCTTCAGACATTGAAGGATGGCAATAACGTTGGTGCCGGCATGATTCCGTCTCTTGGCGATACGACTGAGAGATACACATACGCTGCAACTGACCTTGTAGCGGGAAGCGAATATACCTTCACAGTCACGCCGTTAATGAATGAAGGCGAAGGAACTGGTCGCCCCAACTCGGTGACAACGACAATCGGCGTGCCAAAGGCCGCACCGGAAATCATCTCGGTCTCTTCCGTCGCTTGCGGCATCGAACTTCTCCAGCAGGACATCTTCGTCGAATGCGCACGTGGAAGCGTCAACAAGATTGATTTGACCTGCTCTGAGTCAACGACGGAAGTCGTACCGTATTCCAGCCACTTGACGATCTTGCCAGACAACAAGTTGAGCGTGACGAAAGTCGGCAATGTCTTTACCGTCAATGTCGATGCCACGGCGATGGACGCGAAGTGGGACGGCGAAATGCTTGTCTTGACTCTTGTCGCGAAGAATGGCGACGGCACGGAAGCATACAAAAACCTGATGCTTCGTTTCAACTCCATGCGCCAGGTGATTAACGGTACGTTCGCGGCTGCGGATGGCGACGGCAATTCGCCGGTCTGGTTCTGCGGCGATACCACGATTGATGCCAAGGGAAGGGCGGTGTCGTTCGGCGCCAACGCCTTCCAGGGCACTGGCAAGGTGACGCTGATCGACTCTGTCGGCAACGGTTCCTTCATGTTTGCCGGTCTCGACAACTTCAAGGGGACGCTTGTGTTCGCGGGCGATGTTGGCGTAACCCTGCCAAGCGACATGTCGGGATTTGCGGGGGCTTTAAACATAACTTCTGGAACTTACGCGATTTCCAACAACTTGCCTGCTACCGCGACTGTCACCGTAGCCGATGGCGTAAACGTCAACCTTGTCAATGCCAATGTCGCGTCTACGATCACTGGCACAGGTTCCATAAATATCACCTCTGGATCCAGCGTGTTGTCTGGCACCGTCACATCGTCAGTAAAGCTCTATGGTGGAGAGTTGACCATCCCTGCCGGAACGGGAGACTACTCGACCGTGTCGGTCGGTGGCGGAACGCTGAAAATACAGCTCTCCAAGGCACAGTCCATATTGGGTTATGATTGGTGGCTGCCTCTTTATACTTCTGGTGTAGTCAAGTTTGTGCTTTATGACGGCACCGAAGTCAATGCGACAACGACCGCGGCGACTCCGGGCATAAGGATAGCGCTTGCATCCGATGCTAATGTATGGTCGGGCACAGATTACGCTACATTTGGTGAAAACTATTCAGCCAAATGGTCAAATGGTTTGCCGGGCGAAGGCGATTATGTCATATTCAAATCTGAGCTTAATGACTGGATGGAGACGGGTACGGATGAAGGTACGATGATGGCGCTCAATCTGTCTGCCCCAAGGAATCTCGGATATGTACTTGTCAAGGGCACTGACAAATTGGAGATTGGCGTTTATAGCGGAGCCACCTCGGCTTTGCTTTCAACAGACGTCCTTGAAAACGAGGTCGAGACGCACATCACCACCACATACTTCCAGCCAAAGGCCGTAATACCGCATAAAAAACTGTCCACTTCCTCAGGCTTCATCCTGACATGCGAATTGGATTCCGCCTACGCCGACAACCTGAAAAAGCATGAGAATGGTGGAAGCGCCTTGCCAGATGCCAATTACTGGCGGGGAACGGTCGTGTTCTGCGACAAGACCGTGAATAATTTGGAACTTCCCAATTACGGCAATGCGCAATCCAAGATCAGGCTCAATGGCGTAACCGGTTCGTTGATGGGCGGAAAGACATTTGCTGGCATCCTGGAACTGGTTGACTATGAGGACGCTCCCGCATTCAATCTGAACTCTGGCAGCAGCCAATACTCTGTGGTAATCGGATCTGTTGTCAGCAATGGTATGTTTAAGACCTCGGGAAGTGCCTCGTCTCTGAACATGCTTCTTAAAGACATCTCCGGTTGGACTGGATCGTTCGATTTGGCTTCCAAGACGGTTGCAATCGGCCAAGCCGTTCCGTCCTCATACACCGGCACAGACGGCAGGTTGCATGTCTGCCAGGCGGCGACGGTCGCATCCGGTGCAACGTGGAAGGCGTCTGGCGGATTGTATCTTGGTGCCGGCGGAGCGCTCACGATAAATGGCGCGGTCGAAGCGAAGAACATCACGACCTACGGCGCAGGCGCGTCGATTGCGCTTGAGGACAATGCCGTTCTTCAGGTGTCTGCGGCATCGGTAAGCGATTCTACTCCAACGCTCAACTTCAAGGCTGGCACTTTCCGTGTCCAGGAAGGCTCGAATTCGTTCAGGGAGACTGCTGCCGTCAACTTCTGCGCGGCAAGCGGCAAGCGCACGGTAGTCGACGCCAACGGTTCTACGCTTACGCTCGGCCCCAATGTGTTCTCCGGTTCGGGTGACGTGTATCTCACGTCGTCCAAGGCCGGCGGGAAGATCGTAATTGAAGGCATCTCCGCCGCATATACCGGTACGATCTACTGCGACATATCGTGTGAAGCGTCGTTTGGAGACCTTTCCAAGGCGACCAACTGCAATATAAATGTTTCCGATGTAATCCTTTCGCGCAGTTCGGGAGACATCGGCAACCTCACCATCGGCCTCGGCGCGACTCTTGAGGTAACCGTCACGAAGGCCGATCTGATTGAGGGCCTAGAAATTGGCAGCGTCACGTTGAACGATGGCGCAACGATGGTGCTTAAAGACAAGACGGGGAAAGAACTTGTAACCTTCGCGGCAGCGGATGCGGTGGACGGCAAGTATGTTCTTGCGCCGGACCCGAATGTCACGGCGGAATGTCTGCTTGACTACGAATTCAACGGCAATATGATTTCTGTTGGAACCGACACGACCGGACTCAACATTTGGAATGGGACGGCGTCCTACGATTCTCAGTCCGAGAAGATCTACATGAGGTGCAAACCGTATATCAACAAGACCTTTGCAATGCCGGATGACGAGTGGTCGGTGTTCATGCGGTGCACCTTGCCCGCCGCCAACAGCGCGACGCCCACGATGATGCTTATGTTCGGAAAGAACGGCGGAAACGTTTTCGGATTGGTCGCAGGCACCGGCGAAAACACCGTCGCGCTTGCCAGCAAGGATGGGCTTATTGGCGAAGCTGTTCAGGTAGGCGATGCGACATCCAAGCAGCATGTCTATACGATTGTCAAGACGGCAAACAGGGTTCGCCTCTATGTCGATGGGGTGTTGGAAGTTGACGAATCCGCGACGGTGTCCGTGTCCAAGGAATTCCAGATAGGATCGGTCAAGAACGGCAACAATACCGCGTACGATCCTTGCGATGATGCAAATGCGCTCATCGACAACATGAAGTTTTACGACTTTGCCGTTGGTCAGGCGATGATCGATGTCGAAGTGGCACTGTACGACGATGCAGATCCGGAATATGATGGCCCCGCGCCGGTTGCCGTGTGGGTCGCGGGCGAGTTCGGCGACGACAGGAGCGCGCATGGCGGACTGGAGTTCGCTCTCAACGGCAACACGACAAACGCCCTGGGGCAGATCGTCATCGGCGGCGCAACCTCGCTCGGCGCGACGATCGCGCTTCCTGATGCGACGCACCATAAGATGACGATGCTCGTGAAGTATTCAATGCCGTCTGGCGGAGCGCCCGTGGCGAACTCCGTCCCCGCGTCTATGTTCTCGTCGTACGATCTCGGCGCACGTGCGGCGCAGGCCGCTTCTTCCGCGCTTGATGGATATTGGTACAATGGCTCATCGGTACAAGCAGGAACGTATGCTTTTTCGACTCCGGCGCAGACGATGCCGCAAGAGGGCTATATCCTCATATCCACCTGGGCGACAAATGCGAACCCGAACGATCATGGCACCGCCGTTTACTCTGGCGAGACGCTTTCGACGCTTTCCGGCGGCGAGAAAACCGGCCTTCGGTTCACGGGAGCCGACCGATACATAGCGTCTGTTGGCGTCGGTGGTCCGACAGTCGCTGGTGCGAAGCCTTGGGCTGGCATGGTCATCAAGAGCGTCGCGCTCTTCGACGAATGGGTTACCCCGAGCGATCTCGCCAACTACAGGTTCCCTGCGCAGGGAGCGGTGCGTCCGGTCGATCCTGACCGCTATGCGATCGAGCCCGTCGCCTCCTGGGTCAACGACTTCAAGACGACTACGAAGGGCGACTACACGCTCTCCGTCAGCGGCACGACCGCCGCCAAGGACGACACATTCGGCGGTACGCTCACCATCGGCGACGCGGCGGCGGTTGTTGACACAACAGCGGCAAGCAGCGCCAATATGACTGTGCTCATCAAGTACAGGGCCGCGTCAAGCGTTGTTTCTGCGCCCGTCGTTGCTTTCGGTGGCATGGCTGCTGTCGGGCTTGATGTCGGTGTCTATACGAAGTCGGACAAGACGCTGGCCGTCTACAGGAACTTCAGCAACGACAACGGCAAGCCTTACGATTTTGCTACGGCTCCAACACTTTCGGCGAACGGCGGATATGTGCTGTGCGCAAGGGATAACTTCAAGTCTTGTATGGCTTATGTCGGCGATTCGCTTGATACCATGTCCGGCGGAGAGGTTGCCGATGGCAGCATTCAATTCTCGAATGTGCCGCTCACGAAGTTGGGCATTGGTGGCAATTCGTCGGTTACGGCAAGTGCCAACGACATGGTGCCGTTCACGGGATTCGTCGTCGAGAAGGTCGTCGTCTTCAACGGCTACTACACGCCGGAACAGATTCGCTACGTGGAGAATCCCGAAGACGGTACCACGCTCTCAATTGCCAGCGGCGCGACGTGGAGGTTTGCGGCGGGCGAGACCAGGACCTACACGAACATCGGGACACTCAGCGAGGGTGGTACGATCGCAATCACGAACGCGGCGACGCTCGTGGAAGGCACGTACAAGCTCGCCGAGTGGACAACGCCGCAGCAGTACACGACACAGTGTGCCGGATACGGCAAGGTCGGTACGTTGGTGACTGATGGGCTCGCAGCAGGGCTTTCGGCGCGTCTTATCTATGGTGCGAGGGCCATCTACCTGCGCGTTGACGACACCGCCAAGCAGGCGGTGCGCAAACCGCTCGTGGTTTGGTGCTACGGCGACTCGATAACCGAGGGTTTCAACGCACAGGCGACCGGCGCGAACTACCGCATCCTCCTTTACCAGAAACTGGAGATGCTCGGCTACAATGTGAGGTCCACAGGCGTTTACGGACTCAGCAACGGCTACAATTCCGTCGATCCGACAGGCACTGCGCTTACGGACCAGTACAAGTGGCATTCCGCGAAGCACGGCGCGACGGCGGCCCCCACGTCGCTCTCCCATCGCAGCAATCTTTCCGAGAATGCTGATACGCTCGCGATACAGGTTGGAACGCCGGACGTCGCGCTGCTCCTCATCGGCGTGAACGACCTGCCGCAGTTCACCACGGTCGAGCCGGTGTTCAAGGCGTGGACGAACGTCGTCAATCGTCTCGTCAACAATCTGCCAGATACGAAGATCATCGTCTCCACGCTTTTCTACAGCGATGGCAAACGGAGTGATGATCTTGATGACAGAATAACGACTATCAACAACACCTACATCAAGCCGCTGATGGCCGCCATGCCCGCGGCATGGCAGGGGCACGTGTTCCTCGCCGACCTCAACGCTTACGTGCAGAGCAGAGACCCCGGCATCATCTACTCCGACCACCTCCACCCCGACTGGTGGGGTTACGACCAGATGGCGGACGGTTACCTTGAGAAAATCGTCGAGTGCTATCCTGATCCCGACGCGACGAACTTCCCGTCCCAGAACCCGATCCCGGCTGCCCCGGCGGCGAACCAGCTCGGTGCGGCGAACAAGCCGGAACTTGCCGCCTACCGCGCGGGCTTCACGAAGCTCTGCAACATCCGTGTCGAGAAGGGACAGGACGTCAGCAATGTCGTGTATGACGACGTGAACAGCGCCGCCGCATCGAATAACCTCGAGAAGGTCGGATACTTCGTCGAATTCGTCCGCGACGACAACCACGCGCACAAGTGGGTGTGGGTTGACATGGATGCGTTCGGCGATGCGGATTTGTCGTCCGTTGGCCTCCCGCAGCGCAACTACCAGCAAGCGGTGACTAAACTGCATGTGTGCTCCAACCACGGTGCAATCGACAACGTTGCGGCGGATGACGATTCCGTTACCGGCTGGATCGAGTTCTCGCCGTACAACTACGACAGGGCAGCCTCCAACTCCGCGGCACCGGAGAACTACGGCGATCCCTACGACTGGAACGACACGCTTTCGGAGAGCGGCTCCTACGGCTGTATGCAGGTGTTCCGCGTCATGAATCCTTCGTCGAGGGATCTGTACGAGCGTCCGCAGCTGATGTTCGCGTTCAACAACTTCCAGACGGCGAACAGCAACCCGGCCGATTTCGGCATCGGCAATTTCGCCCAGCACTTCAACGGCAGCAATGCCTACCACACCGAAGACTGGACCGGAGTCGGCGGAACGCTCGCGAAGATGGCCCCCGACGCCTACTCGGTCAAGACCATCGAAATCTGGACGAAGGCGGCGGCCGGCGAAAAGACCACGACGACGACGGGTTTTCCCGTGCCGTATTCGTGGATCGAGGCCTGCTTCCCCGGCATCGCAGGACAGCCCGATGCGATGTACGAAACGATGGCGAAGTCGTCTGGCAGCAATGGCTACGCCTATTGGGAAAGCTACGTGCTGGGGCTTGAGCCGACGAATGCGCTTAGCAAGCTCACGGCAACGATCCGCATGGAAGGACAGAATCCGGTCATCGAGTATTTCCCGACGAACGAAGTGCTGAAGGCGAGCGGCGCGATTGAATACATCCTCCAAGGCAAGCCCGCGCTCTCAAATGGCTGGCAGAATGTCACGTTTGAAGAGCCCGGCGTCACCAACCGCTTCTTCCGAGTAAAGGTGACATGGTGATTCGCCGAAACAACACAAGAATGAAAAACAGGTATGTAGAGCCTCGTCTCGGCGGCGGCAATTCAAGAAAGGTCGCGTTTATGGTTACAGTTAAATTGGCGTTGACGAGCGTCATGTTGGCGTTGGCTGCGCTTGCATCATCCGCATTCGCCGCAACGATCCCAGACGGGATGCAGTGGGGCGTGACGTTCGGCTTCTACGCCACGAACGGCTACTTCGGTTCCGTCGAGGCGAAGGCGGAGATCGACGCGATCGCCCGTGCGGGCGCCACGTGGGTGACGGTGGTCCCGACCGTGTGGCAGGACTCCTGTTCATCCGCCTTTCAGTACAAGGACTTCGCCCTCACCCCGAACGACATCGAGCTCATGGACGCCATCGACCTCATCCACGCCAAGGGCATGAAGGTGCAGCTGCGCCCCATGCTCGAGTGCAAGGACGGCATCGGCCGCCTCGGCGTGTGGATGATCCCGGACCGCGAGCGCATGCCCGGCCGCGTCACACGGGAACGCGCGAAGTGGTTCGCCTCCATGGCTGCGCGCAGCGCCTACTACGCGCGCATCGCCGAACGCACGAAATGCGAGGCGTTCTGTCTCGACAGCGAACTTGACCGCATGGTGGAGGAGAACGACAAGTGGAAGGCCGTGATCGCCGCCGTCCGCGGCGTGTATTCAGGTCCCGTCACGAGTTGCCATACGCTCCATACGGGCGTCGTGGACTTCAAGAAGTGCCTTGCTGACCGTAACCACTGGTTTCATTCGCTCGACTATCTCACGATCAGCTACTACTGCCCAGCACGCACGAGGGCAGACAGGGGGAAGAAACTTTCTGTCGAGGAGATGGCGAAACGCCTCAAGGGCGCACACGCGCGGATGTCCGCAATCGCGAAGGCAACGGGCAAACCGATCGTTTTCGGCGAGTGCGGGTGCGCGTCTATTAAGGACGGCGCGGAGTCACCGTCCGGCCTCAACGTGGAGGCGGAGCCGGACGAGGACGAGCAGGCCACGTACATGGAGGCGCTGTTCCGCGTGTTCGCGCATGAGACGTGGTGCCGGGGATTCCACTGGTGGAAGTGGGACCAGCACTCCCCGAGGCGCAAGGGCGTGACGCGCGAACAGGTCCGCGCGCGCGACTTCACCTTCCGCAGAAAGAAAGCCGAGGCTGTCTTCCGCCGTTGGGCGACAAGGTGATAAAAACAGCAGAATCATCCTAAATTCCTCATTTCGATTTACCACTCCATGTTATATCTCACGCAGAGGCGCGGAGAGGCAGAGTTCGCAGAGTTTATCCCATTGCTTTAGTATGTATTTGTTTGCACCAATTGGGTGAAAGAGCTTTCCGAGATTCTTCTTGTCATGGTTTTCTTTTCCGTCGGATTTCTGAACTTTCTCTGCGCTCTCCGCCTCTCTGCATCTCTGCGTGAGACTTTCAACCGAGGATTTTAGGATCATACCCGCGAGATTTCCTAATTCTTAGCCTTGACGTGAGCGCGCGATAATGGTATCATTTGTCAACCGAAACCGCTGTTAACGAAACACTGGTTAACGAAATGAGTGTTAAGTGATGGCGGTAAGAGAGAGTGCCCAATGAAGTTTTTTGGTCGAGAGCAGGAATTGAAGGAGCTGCGAAAAGTGCGAGATCTTTCTTTCGAGAGGTCTCGTTTTACGGTTTTGACTGGTCGTAGAAGGGTTGGCAAGACGGAACTTTCACGAGAGGCGTTTGATGACGAGAAGACGCCGTATCTGAATTTGCCGATTACTCGGCAGCCAGAAGTGACGCTCTGTGCGCAGTTGCAGGAAGAGGCCGAGCGCGTGCTCCATATTGGAATCCATGGAACGTGCACGAGGTTCGGCGATTTGTTTCGCGAACTGATGAAAGAGGCGGAGAAACGTCCCTACACGCTCGTCCTCGATGAGTTCCAGGAGTTTGTCCGCACGAATCCGGGCGTCTATGGCGACATCCAGCATGTCTGGGACGAGTATCACAATAAGACGAAGCTGAATCTGGTGGCCAATGGCAGCATCAATCGTCTGATGAACAAGATTTTCTGCGACGATTCACAGCCACTCTACGGACGCAATACCGGCACCTTGGCGCTGAAGCCTTTCAGCACGGCTCTTCTGAAGGAAATCTTCCGCTCTTACAAGCCCGATTATACCAACAGGGACTTGCTCGCGCTTTGGACGGTCAGCGGTGGCGTGGCCCGCTATGTGGACCTTATGATGTCCGCCCACGCCTTTACGAAGGAGGCGATGCTTGAGGAAATCTTCTCGATGCTTTCCGCATACATTCCGGAAGGACGAACCATTCTCGCGGAGGAATTCGGACCCGATTACGGCACGTATTTCACCTTGCTTGCGGCGATTTCCTCTGGGCAGACGACATCCGCTGAAATGAAGAACCTTCTTGGAGTCGATGTCGGCGGTTACCTCGCCAAACTGGAGGAACAGTATTCCATCGTGGTCAAGAAGCAGCCGATTTTCGAGAAGACGACGGCGAAGAACAGTCATTTCCTCATTGACGACTGTTTCTTCCGCTTCTGGTTCCGTTTCGTGTACAAGCTCAACTACTTGAACGAGCTTGGAAGGCGGGATCGCATGCTGGAGGTCGCGCGGCGCGATTTCGACACCTTCAGCGGATATGCCCTGGAGCGGTATTTCACGGCAAAGCTCGTGGAGGAGAAACGTTGCACGCGCATTGGCGGATGGTGGGACAGAAAAGGCGAAAACGAGATTGACATCGTCTGCGAGGATGAGGACGCGGAGACGTTGGGATTCTACGAAGTGAAGGTTGATCCTTCGCGCTTTGATTCCACGCGCCTCGAAGAGAAGGTCAAGGCGTTCTTTGCCAAGAACCCGGAAAAGCAGTCCTTTCAACACACGATGGGGCTTCTTTCCCTAGACGATATGTAGAAGAATGGGTCGCAATGCTCTATTTCGTGACAAAATGAAGGAGGAAGATGGATATTAGAATAATCAAGATTGCCTTTTTGATGAGTTCGCTGCTTGCGGGCGTTGTCCATGCCGGGGCGGGCGTCAAGCGGCCTAACGTCATTTTCATTCTGGCCGACGACCTCGGCTGGGGGGACGTGGGCTTCGCATGGCAGAACGCCCGTGCGGAGCGGTTGCCCCGCATCCGGACGCCGCACCTCGACCGTCTCGCGAGCGGGGGAACGGCGCTCTCGAACCACTACTGCTGCGCACCGGTCTGCGCGCCGAGCCGCGCCTCGATATTGACGGGCCTTCCGCAAGGACAGTGCTCGCTCCGCGACAACTGTTTTGACCAGCCGTTCTCCGAGACGAACACCATCGGCACCGTCATGCGCGCGGCGGGGTACGCGACGTGGGCCGTGGGCAAGTGGGGCGTCGCGGGAGGAGGGGAATCCGGGCAGCCGGTCACGTCGCATCCGCTCGACAGGGGTTTCGACTACTTCTACGGATTCCTCGACCACATGGCCGGACACACTTACTACCACTACGAGGGGCACATCCGGGGCGCGTTCATGGGAATCACCGAGAACCGCACCAACGCGACAGAATCCGCGAAGGGCATCTACTCCACCGACCTCTTCGCGGCGAAGACGAAGCAGCTGATTTCCGACCATCTGGCGCGGTCGCCCGAAAAGCCGTTCTTCCTCTACCTCGCCGTGAACGCGATCCACGGGTCCGGTCATTGCGGCAACGACGTTGTCTGCAAGAAGCCGCTCCACGTGCCGGGGCGACCGTATCCCACAGACGGCGTGTCATGGCCGCTCGCGCCCGAGCCCGTCGATGCACGCAACACGTGGATCGATCCCGCCTACACGAACCTACCGCCGTCTGCCGCGCGATACGCGACGGCGATCACGCGGATGGACGACGCCATCGGCGACATCGTGCGCCACCTTGAGAAGAACGGACTCGCCCGCGACACGCTCATCGTCTTCACGTCCGACAATGGCCCTGCCGACGAATACGGTGCCGACCCACGGACATTTGGCTCGGCGGGTCCGTTCGATGGGTTGAAGCGCGACGTGTTTGAGGGCGGGATGCGCGTTCCCGCGTTGATCCACTGGCCGGCGAAGGTGCCGTCCGGCACGGTCGACGCGACGCCTTCGCAGGCTCATGCGTGGAAGGATTTCCTCGCCGCCGCAGCCGAGGGACGCTACGAGCCGATGAAGTCGCTCGTCTACACGCGGTACGAGTTCCCGTGGGACGGCGCGACGGAGGCGTTCCGGGAGTTCAAGGCGCGGAAGGGGAAGGTGCGCGGGCTCCAGCAGATGGTGCGCGTGGGCGACTACGTGGCGCTCCGCGTGCGCATGCGCGAAGGCGGCGCCAAGGTGCGGCTCTACAACGTCGTCGCGGACCCGTTCCAGGAGCATGACCTCGCGGACGCCCCCGAACAGCGCACGCGCCTCGCGGAAATGACTAAGATGCTCGATAATCGCCGAAGTGATGAAAGTATGCGTTAGTCGTCGCTTGCGGTCGCCAAGCCGTATAGGACGGGCCGCATGTGAAAATTGTCAATTAGAAAGGAAAACAGAGATGAAAATAAAGATGAAAATGAAACTGATGACGATGGTTGCGGTTCTTGCGTTTACCTTTTTCACGGAATTGTCCGCTGCTCCCGTTTCTACCAATCTGGCGGGAATGGCCGCCTTGACGTGGCTGCAGACGGGAAATCGCCTTGGAATGGGGGTGAGAAACGACATCGGAGCGGTCAAGGCATTCTCCACGGCAAGCGGCGCGGCCTTTAACGTCGTTCACTTGCGGAACGGTGGTTTTGTCGTCACTTCGAACGACACCGAAATAGAGCCGATCATTGCTTTCTCCGGAACTTCCGACTTCGTCGAGAACCCGCAGGGCCCGCTCTGGGCGATGTTGGATAGAGACCTTGCGGCGCGTGCAAGGAAATGCAAGATTGTCGCCAAGTCGCCTTCTGCACGTTCGGTGCCGCTTTCCACGCCGGCCGCGCAATGGGCCCGGCTGACAAGGGGTGCCTCGCTTGGGACCGAACTGAGGCTGGATGCTGACTACGCGCCCTCGGCAGATGGCGTGGTGTCCGACGTCCGCGTGGAACCCCTGCTTGAGACGAAGTGGTCCCAAGAGGGCCCTTGCTACAACTTATATACGCCCAACAACTATCCGTGCGGGTGCGTGGCCACGGCGACGGCGCAGATCATGAGGTATTTCCGTTATCCTACGGGGTCCGTCACGCCGCGTACGAACACGTGCAACATCCAATCAGGGAAGAGGGACATAAACGAGTGGTACTATGAAGTGCTGTTCTCGCCCATATCGCTTACGATGCAGGGAGGCGTCTACGACTGGAGCAACATGCCGGCGACGCCCGACAGCGGAATCACGGACGTGCAGCGAAAGGCGATTGGCAAGTTGACGTCGGATATAGGCATTGCGTGTTTCATGCGCTATGCCGAGAATTTCTCGGGGACGGGGGGATATGTGGCAGGGCCGGCGCTGACGGACGTCTTTGGATATGCGAACGCATTGCCGATCGTGGCTCCGGGCGGTTCGGACGGTTACTTCTCGGCGGAGACGATCAGGCAGATCCTGATTTCTAATCTCGATGCAAAACTGCCGGTCCTGACGAGTCTTGAGGGCCCCAACGGAGGACATGGCGCGGTGGCGGACGGCTACGGGTATTCCTCGGGCACGTTCTTCGTGCATTTCAACCTTGGATGGGGAGGCAGCGGTGATACCTGGTATGCGCCACCGAACATAGACGAATTCACCGCCATTGACACCTTCGTCTGCAACATCTATCCCGACGGAAAGAAGGGCGGCGTCATTTGCAGCGGACGCGTAACGACGTCGACGGGACTGCCCATCGTCGGCGTCAAGGTTTCAGTTCCCGATCCAAGCCAACACAAGCGTGGGGAATGCATGACGGACGAAAATGGCGTTTACGCGTTGATTTTGTCTGAAGGGACGTATGACGTTACGGCCTCGAACGCGAAGGGGAATACCGTTCGTTCCGTCACATTGAAAGCCTGTGAGGGAACTCATGTGGTGATGGACGTCGCATACAATCCCTACCAACTGGGGAGGGTCACCAATGTCTATGGATTCGACTTCACGCTTGATGCCGGCTACACCACCTCCGTGGTGAAATTCAACGCGAACGGCGGCAACGTGTCGCCGGAATCCCGTTCCGTTGCGAGCGGTGCGGCCGTCGGTGCGATGCCGATTCCGACGCGGGACGGCTATGCATTCGACGGCTGGTTCACGGCCGTGAGCAACGGTACGCAGGTGACGGAGTCAACTGTCGTGAAGGCGGATGTCACCTATTACGCGCACTGGACGAAGTTGCCGGAGTGGCATACGTCGAAAGACTCGGCCATGGCCGAGGCCAGGAGAACCGGAAAGAAAGTGTTCCTTATAAGCGGGCGCGACTCGTGCTACAATACGATGATGACAAGGGAGGCCTGTTCGGATCCTGCCTTGCTGCTCAAACTCGGCGAGAAATGCGTCCTGTGGTATAGCGACTGCGACACGCAGTTCATGGAGACCTACATGTACACGTTGGAGCTGGGCGGATATACGCTGCCGCTTGTCTGCATCATTGATCCAAATGATCCGGACAACTACATCAAGCAATGGACGAACGGGTACATGGATAAAGCGCAGATAATTGATTTTGTCGCTGACGTCCTCGAACTGGAACCCGAACCACAGCCCGAACCACAGCCCGGACCACAGCCCGAGCCGCAGCCCACGCCGCAACCTACGCCGCAGCCCACGCCGCAACCTACGCCGCAGCCCACGCCGCAACCCACGCCGCAACCCACGCCGCAACCGGATCCGGTCGTGGAGCAGCAGGTGTGGAAGGTGACGTTCGACGCTAACGGTGGTTTGGGAGTCATGGCGGCGCAGACGTTTACAAACAACGTGGCTCAGGCATTGAACGCGAATGCGTTCACGCGGTTCGGCTGGGAGTTCGCCGGGTGGGCGACTAGCGCCGATGGAGAGGTTGTCTATGCCAATGGACAGAAGATAGCTGTGTCGTCGGGGAAAAAGCTGTACGCACAGTGGACGGGGGTTAACGCGGGACATCTCGATACTGGTTTCGCCAAGGCGCAGACAGTGCTTGGTGCGCTGTACGGCAAGGGGGGCGCATCGGTTGGGACTGTTCAGGTGAAGGTCGGCAAGATCAATGCGAAGAAGGGGACGGTCAAGATTGCTGCGTCAGTGACGTTGCTGATTGACGGCAAGGCGAAGAAGGTCTCGGCGAGGGGGGTGACGGTGGAGGTGGGTGGAGTAAATGGTACGGACGCGCGGGCGCGCATTCTTCCCACGTTGATTCCTTTCAGGGCACCGGTTGGGGAGATGACGTTCGAAATGGCGGCGGATGGAAGCTTCACGCTGAAGAATGGCAATTATGTGATGGTTGATAAAAAGGTGGGCGGCGAATGGAGCAAGGTGGGTGCGAAGGTGAATGTGGCCGCGACAAGCGCGGCCCTCCCGCAGGGGACGATAGAGGATTTGCTGCCAGATGGCGAGCCGATAGTTCCGAGGGGCGGGAAGTGGTCGTTCGCGAAAGCTGCGTCCGTGAAGTACGTTAAAGACAAGGCAACGGGCGGGTTCAATCTTGTCATTGATGACACTAAGGGGACGAACCGCTCCGCGATGAAGCTCACGTACACGCCCAAGACCGGGTTGTTCAAGGGGGCGTTCAAGGTGTACGCAATTCAGGGTGGAAAGCTGAAGAAATTCACGGTCAAGGTAATTGGAGTTGTCGTCGATGGGAAGGGGACGGGTAGCGCAACGGGGCCTAATGGGCTGAGCTTTGCCGTGCGGGTGGAGTGAGAGTGCTGGGTACGGGGAAATTACGAACCCTTTAAAACCAATTTTTGTTTTTCCCACAAGGAGAATTAGAGAAATGCCGATAGAAAAAATGTTTAGAGTTTTCGCAGTCGTCGCAGCATGCGCAGTATGCGGATGCCGCACGAATGACGCATTGTCGCTTTGGAACGACGGGACCGCGTCGAAGGCGGCAATCGTAGAGTACGTGAACGCCGTGACGGATGAATCGTCGCCGGACTTCATCCCGCCTGAGCGGCGCATCGCGGTGTTCGACCTTGACGGGACGCTTTTCTGCGAGACGAATCCGACGTACTTCGACTGGCAGCTCTTTGAGAGCCGAGTCCTTGACGACCCGTCCTTCCAGGCATCTGAAGAGCTGAAAGCCGCCGCCCGCACATCGCGCGAGAAGGGATTTTATCCGCCGCTTGGCAACGAGCGCGAGCGCATGACCGCAGCGGCGTACAAGGGTGTATCAATCGACGAACTCAAAGCAATTGTCCGCAAGTTCATGGATGAGCGGGAGCCCAACCACCCTGGAATGAAGCGCGGGGGGATGTTCTACCTTCCGATGGTGCAGCTCGTCGAATACCTAGTCGAGAAGGGCTTCGCCGTATATGTTGTCAGTGGCTCTGAAAGGTTTGTCGTGCGTACGCTGGTGTGCGACAGGCTGCCGGTTCCGCCGTGGAGAGTGATAGGGTCGGACTATACAATTGTCTCGAAGACGCAGAACGGCAAGGACGGGCTTTCCTACGTGTTCGGGAAGAACGACGTCCCGATTCTGGGCGGGACGCAGATCGTGAAAAACCTCCAGATGAACAAGGTGTCGGCGCTCATCCGCGAGATTGGCGTGAAGCCGGTCCTCTCGTTCGGGAACAGCCATACGGACGCCAGCATGGCGAACTACGTCATTGGCGGGAACAAGTACCGTTCGGCGGCGTTCATGGTGCTTTGCGACGACATGAAGCGTGAGAACGGCAATCCAAAGAAGGCCGCAGCGATGAAGCAGTCGTGCGAGAAGTCGGGATGGGTTCCGATTTCGATGCGCGATGATTGGAAGACGATTTATGGTGAGCAATAGCGAGCAAGGGACGGCTCGCCATACATTGCGGCTCGCCGGGACGGCTCGCCCTACCTTCGGCTCGCCCTACCATTTGTGACATACAGGTGACAAGATTTTCTCTGCAACATGCTTTAATAGTGCCATGCAAAAATCTGGTGCCAGTGTTGACGTGTCGCGCCGCGCGTTCATCGGCGGCACGGCGGCCTTTGCGGGCCTGCCGCTCCTCGGGGCGGCGCCGCAAAATGGCGAGGCGGATACGACGTGTCCGCCCAATGCCGCGTGGGAGACCGTGTTCGGCGACGCCACGCCAGCGGTGCTCGTGCGGCGTCTCTACCTCGACTTGGCGGGACGCATCCCGACCGTCGAGGAGGCTAAGGAGTTCGTCCGCTCGCGGAACCGCAAGGACCTTGTGGACATGTTGCTCGCGTCGGATTCGTTCGCCGACTACTGGAGCATGCGCTTCTGCGACATCCTGCGCGTGAAGAGCGAGTTCCCGATCAACCTCTGGCCTAACGCGGTGTACGTCTACCACCGGCGCATCCGCGAGTTCGTGAAGAAAGACGAGCCGTGGACCGCGTTCACGCGCGCTCTCATCTCCGCGACCGGCAGCGACTTCCGCGACGCGGAAGCGAACTTCTTCCGCGCGTCGGCGCTCCGCACGCCGGAGGGGCTCGCCGAGGCGGCCACGGCCACGTTCCTCGGCGAGAACTACGCCGACCTTCCGGAGAAGACCCGCGCCGAGTACGCGAACTACTTCCGCCGCGTGCGCATCAAGAACACGCGCGAGTGGAAGGAGGAAATCGTATATCTCGACCCGTCCCAGGACGGCCCCACGCCGGCGGCCTTCGCGGACTACCTGCTCGGCCCTGCGCGCGATAAATTCGCCCGGGCGTTCGTGCAGCGCGTCGACTGGTGGATGCTCGGCCTCGAAAAGCCCGATCCCGCGCACGTGGCGATCTTCAGGAAGAACGGCTTCCGCCTCAAGCCGCTCGTGCGGGCGATTGCGATGTCCAGGGCCTACGGGCGCGGCTCCATCACCGGCGGGTTCCCATGCCGCCGCCTCGACGCGGAGGTGTTGGACGACATGATCTGCGACCTCACCGATACGAAGCGCGACTACCAGTCCATCGCCCCTGAGCCGTTCACGTTCCTGCCGAAGGACCGGCGGAGCATCCTGATCGAGGACGGCTCGATCTCCAATGCGTTCCTGCTCCTCTTCGGACGTCCCGCGCGCGATACGGGCCTCCTTTCCGAGCGGCACAACGAGATCACGGCGAAGCAGCGCCTCTACCTGTTCAACTCCGGCAAGCTGTTCCGCATGCTCGGGCGCATCACGGACAACAGGCAATTCCGCTCACGCTCGATTAGCGCGATGCTGCAGGACCTCTACTGGCGGTTACTCTCGCGTCCCGCCATGCCCGCCGAGTTGGACATGCTCGTTGCGCGCTACCGCGAGCTGAAGGGCGGCGCGCGCTGGCACTTCCCCAAGGACGTCGCCTGGGCGCTCATGAACACGCGCGAGTTCCTGTACCAGCACTGAGGAGGCCTGAAGATGTCCGCGAAAAGCGTAATTGAACTGTGGCTCTGGGGAGGTCCTTCCCAGCTGGAGACGTTCGACCCCAAGCCGGACGCCTCGCCCGACTACAACAACGGCCTGAAGGCGATCGACACCGTCGTTCCCGGCATGAAGGTACACGAGTGGTGGCCGAACCTCGCCAAGTGCGCGAACCTCTGCTCGTTCATCCGCTCGATGACCCACCCGCACTTCGGACACGAGACGGCCACGTACCTCATGCAGACGGGGCGCAATCCAGGCGGCGGCATAGTGTATCCCGCGATCGGCGCTGTGATGGCGATGATGCGCGCGAAGACCTACTCCGGCGACCTTCCTCCGTACGTGATACTCACCACCGCGAAAGGGCGTTTCAGCGAAGTGGGCTTCCTCGGCGACAAGTACGCCCCGCTCGTCACGGGCGGCAACCCGAACCAGCCGAAGTTCGTCGTGGACGGCATCGTACCGCCCGGCGGCCTCACCAAGGAGGAGATCAAGGACCGCTTCGACCTGCTTTCCAGCATGGACACCTTCGGCCGCCCCGAGGCGTTTGCCGACTTCCTCGCGGCCGGCAAGGAGGCGCGCCGCGTGATCGAGGGCAGCGCGGCCGCCACGTTCGACCTCTCCCAGGAGACGGACGCCACGCGCAACCGCTACGGCCGCACGTGGATCGGGCAGTCGCTCCTCGCGGCGCGCCGTCTCGTTGAATACGGCGTTCCGTACATCACCGTGAACATGGGCGGCTGGGATTCCCACAAGCGCCACTTCGAGACGATGAAGCAGCGCACGGCGGACACCGACAAGGCCGTGGCCGCGCTCCTGAGCGATCTCCACGAGCGCAAGCTGCTCGACTCGACGATCCTCTGGGTCAGCGGCGAGTTCGGACGCACCACGAAGTTCGACCGCAACCCGCCGTGGAACGGCGGACGCAACCACTACCCGCGCTGTTTCTCGGCGCTCGTGGCAGGCGGCGGATTCCGCGGCGGCTGCGTGGTGGGCGAGAGCGACGATACGGCCTCGAAGGTTGGGAAGCGTCCCGTGACGCCGGTGGATTTCCTTGGCTCCATCTACGAACTGTGCGGCATCGACCCTGACGGCCAGATGCCTAACAACGCCGGAAAGAAACTCACGGTGCTTCCCCCCGCGTCCACCGAAGGGCGTCTGCGCGAAATCTATGCATGAGGTGGCTGAAATGAAACGTGTACTTGCATTGGCGCTGTTATGCACGTGGGTGGCGGCCCAGGCCGCCGACCCCTACGTCGGCTACATCTACCCGTGCGGCATCCAGGCCGGCACCACGAACCGCCTCATCGTGGGCGGGCAGGCCTTCCCGAGAAAAGGCTGCGAAGCCGTCGTTTCCGGAGAAGGCGTGAAGGTGCTGTCCATCCAGATGGTGCCCTACTTTCCGACGTTGTCCGCCCCGCAGTTTCGCTATCTGGCGAAGTGGCTCGACGGCATTGCGAAGGGCGACCGCACCGCGCCGCCGCTTCCAACGGACCCGAAGGCCCATGTGGACGAGTGGCGCTCCAACAGCTGGTGGCAGGTTCTCGGCACGCTCGACCCGCAGAAGATATCGATCGTGGAGCGCGCGATGTACATCCGCCGCAACCCGCTGCAGACGACGCCGTCGCTTGGCCAACGCCTGCTCGTGACCGTGGCCGCCGCGCCGGACGCGAAACCCGGAGCGCGCGAGTTTCGCGTGTTCGGGCCGAACGGAATGTCCGCGCCGCGCCCGTTCATAGTCACCGCCGCGCCTCACGAGGAGGAGGCTCTGTACGCGCCGCCGCACCGTCCGCTTCCGCCTGCGCCCGCCGTCACAAACCTGCCGTGCGTCCTGGACGGACAGATCATGCCGGGGCAGACGGACAAATGGACGCTCCGCCTTCAGAAGGGCCGTACGATTACGCTGCGGACCGTGGCGCGCGAACTCCAGCCGTACATCGGCGACGCCGTGCCGGGGTTCTTCAATCCAGCGCTTCGCATCCTCAACCCCAAAGGGGGCGAGGAGGCTTTTGCGGACGACAACTTCTACCACCCCGATCCCGTGCTTGTGTTCACGCCGCCGAAGGACGGCGACTACACGCTGGAGATCCACGACCTGCTCTACCGGGGACGCGCCGACTTTGTCTATTCAATTACCGTGGAGGCGGGTGCGCATCCGGTGGACCCACGCCGCGTGAGCCTGTGGCCGAATCCTGTGCCGCAGACGCCGCCAGGCGTGCCGTGCAGTACCTTTAAGGGCGTCGTCCCCTGCGCGGGCGTCGAGTGCGAGCATGTGCTTGAAGTGAAAGAGCCGGGCGAGTACGTGTTCGATCTTCTTGCGCGCCGTGTCGGTTCGCCGCTTGATGCGCGTCTGAGCGTGTTCGGCCCTGCGGGCGGGAAGCCCGTGGCCGTGTTCACGGACACCACGAACCTCGTTTTCCGCGGCTCGCTCATCCAGGGCGAGTGCGATCCGGTTGGAACGTGCCGCCTTGAGGTGGGCACGTACCGCCTGCGGATCGAGGACGAGGCGGGGAAGGGCGGGCCTGAATGGTCGTACGTGCTGCGCGTGTACCGTCCCGCGCCCTCGTTCGAGGTGTGGACGGGGAAGTCGTCCTTCGCCTTCCGCGCGAAGAGCAGATCCGCGCCGATGAAGGTTTTCGTGCTGCGCGGCGGCGGATTCGACGGCCCGGTGGTCTTGGACGAGACGCTGGACTTCTATTTCCAGCCGTCTGTCATCCCGGCCGGTACGAACACGGTCAAGGTGGCGCTTGTTTCGAAGTGGCGCGGCACGCAGCCCGTACAGGAACTGCAGTTCACGGCCTCCGCGCAGATCGGCGGCTGCACTCAGACGGTGCGCATCCAGCCGGCGGACGAGTACAACCAGGCCTTTGCCTGGGACCATCTCCTGCCGACGCATGCGTTCAACGTTCACGTCTGGACGAACGGCAATAACAAGGAGAAGAGGAAATGAAGGTCGCGCTTGCGTGCGTCTTTGCCGTTCTCCTTTCGGGAGGCGCATCCGCGCAGAGTTCTGGCCAGCATCTTGCAATCGTCATCGACTGCTCCGCCGCGCAGAGCAAGCGCCTGTTTGATCGTTCCATACGCCATGCGATGCGTGCCGTGGAGCGTCTGACGGCGAGGGACACTGTGTCGGTTGTGGCGTTCGACGATGCCGTGGAACTTCTGGTCCCGGCTACGTCCGTGACCAACAAGGCGCCGATCCTGGCAAAGCTTAAGGGCCTGAATCCAAGGGGGAAGAGGGCGCTGTTCGCGGCCATCGCGAAGGGCGCTGACGAAGTGCGGCGATATGCGTCAGAGGATCAGGCGAAGCGCGTGATGCTGCTTACCGGAAACGGGGCCGGTCCGTTGATCGGGCCCGGCACGCCGGATGAGATCCGCACGCTGGCGAAGTCTCTCGCCAAGGAGAAGATCACGCTGTTCTCGCCGCAGGAAGGCAACGTACAGGGCGGACGCCGCGCAACCCAACCGCGCCGTCAAAGCGGAAAGAAGGATAAAGGGCGGCAACGCTAGGCGCATAGTATGAACCGAGACCTGAAATTCTACTTTCTCTTCATCGGCCTCCCGGCGCTCCTGCTTGCGCTCGGCGGACTGCGTCTGCTCAGCGTTGAATCCGCGCGCGCGCACACGCTCGGACGCGACGCGCTTCAGGCGAAGGCCACGCTTGCCGTCTCGGACGTGCGGCGGTACATACGCGAGTACGTGGATGGGGTGCTGTCGCGCGTGGAGCAGATGCCGGAGGGGACGACGAACTACGCGGAGATCGTCCAGACGGAACCGCTAGTGCGCGCGATAACGCCGGTCCAGCGCGCGAAGGGGCCAGCCAGAGGACGCCGCCGCGCACACGTGCAGCTTGAGCCGATAGCCGTTCTTGCGCGCGTGCCTGGCTGGCTGGGGGATTTCGACGCCGAATCCAAGTCGGAGGAGGACCAGGAACGCGCGACGACCATTGAAGTGCGCGCGGCGGACGGGCAGCTCCTGATCCCCTCAACCGCGCGGCAACGGGGAGGATACTTCGTCTATGCGTCGCTTGCGCCCGAATTGCCGGACGTGCGCGTGGGCGTGGCATGGCGAGACGGACGCGAACTGGCTGCGCAGGCGCGTTTCCGGATCTGGTTCATCGGCTCGACCGTGCTGGTCCTGCTGCTCGGAACGCTGTTGGCGGGCGGCATCCTGCTCGTGCGGGCCGCGCGGCGGGCGCGGCTCGAGGCCCGTCGCGAGACGGACTTCACGGCGAACGTGTCGCATGAGTTCAAGACGCCGCTCACGGGAATACGCCTCGCAGCCGAATTCGCGCAGGAGCACGCCTCCGACGAGCTGACGCGGCAGGCCCTGAACGACGTGCTGGAGGGCACGGACCGCCTGCGGCACCTCGTCTCGGACGTGCTGGACTACGGACGGCTCATGGACGGCAAGCCCCTGCCCACCGAACCCGAGGACGTGGGGGACGGCGTGATCGCCGAGGTTAACCACGCCGCGCTCCGGCACATCATTGAAAACCTTGAGGACAACGCCGCAAAATACGCGCCCGGCTCGCCGCCGGAACGTCGCGTGCGCGCGGAGGGGGAGTGGGCCTACATCGACGTGATGGACCGCGGGCCGGGGATGTCCGCAGAGGAGCGTGCCAAGGCTTTTGACCGTTTCTGGCGCGCGGACAACTCGACTGCCCGTTCGACGGGCGGCTGCGGGCTGGGACTTTCAATTGCGCGCCTGCTGGCACGCGCCCAGGGCGGCGACCTCACCGTGTCGCCGCGCGAGGGTGGTGGGACAATATTCACGGTAAAACTCAAAAAAGTAGAGGAGAAAAATGGCTGACATCCTGATTGCAGAGGACGATGCGCGCATCCGCCTGTACGTGGCGGCGGCGCTGAAGGAGGCGGGGCACACCACGCGGACGGCGGCGGACGGCGTGGCGACGCTTTCCGCGTACGCGGAGCGGCGTCCCGATTTGCTCGTGCTGGACCTCATGATGCCGCGCAAGAGCGGATTAGACGTGTGCGAGGAGCTGCGCAAGACGGACGAGTCGCTGCCGATCCTCGTCCTGACCGCAAAGGAGGCGGAGTCGGACAAGATCCTCGCCTTCGGCCTCGGCGCGGACGACTACATGACGAAGCCGTTCAGCATGAGCGAGTTAAAAGTGCGCATCGGCGCGATCCTGCGCCGGGCGCGCCTGGGGGACACGGCTGGGCGCGTGGAGGACGTTTTCAAGTTCGTCTCGTGGAAGGTGGATGCTGCCAAGTTCATGCTCGTGGCGGCGGACGGCACGCAGACGCCCCTCACGTCGCTTGAACTGGGCATTCTGCGCCTTCTTGCCGCACATCCGGGCGAGGTGATCGTGCGCGAGCGCTTCCTCAACGAGCTGTGGGGCGTTTCCTACTACGGCACCACGCGCACGCTCGACTCGCGGATGTCCACGCTGCGGCACAAGCTCGGGGACGACGGCGCATACATCGAGACGCAGCGCGGCATCGGTTACCGCTTCAACCCGCCGGGATCCCGTAAATCAGCCAGCCGAGCGACATCATCACGCCGCTGATGCGTGAGGTGCTGTCGCTGCCATGGAAGATTCCGAAAAGATACGCCAGGTAAGGCGAGTCACGGTAGCAGGCATGGCCGTCAACGTGTGCCTTGCCGCGGCGAAGGCCGTTGCTGGGTGGATTTGCTCGTCACATGCTCTTGTGGCCGATGCGGTGCATTCGCTTTCCGACCTCGTTACGGACGCTGCGGTGGCGCTGGGGGTCAAGTTCTGGGTTGCCCCCGCCGACGACGCGCATCCGTACGGACATGGCAAGATAGAGGCGCTTGTGACGCTCTTCATCTCGCTCGCGCTGGCTCTCGTCGCGTACGAGCTGGGAGCGGCGGCGGTGGGGCGTCTCGTGTCGGGGAGCGCTGCGGCGCGCCCTGGTCTCGCGGCGTGTGCCGTGGCGGTGGCGTCCGTGGTGCTCAAGGAATCCCTCTTTTTGTGGACGCGCCGCGTTGCGCGCAGGGTGAGGTCCACGGCGCTGGAGGCAAACGCCTGGCACCACCGATCCGATGCGTTCAGCTCCATGCCGGTTGCCCTGGCGGTGGGGGTGGCATGGCTGGTGCCGTCGCTCGCGTGGGTCGACTCCGCCGGGGCGCTTCTCGTGGCGGCGTTCATCCTGCGCGTTTCGTGGCAGCTGGCGAAGCCGGCCCTGCAGGAGCTTGTGGATGCCGACATCGACGCCAAGGCCGCAGCGGTGGTGTCAGTGGCCGAGAAGGTGCCGGGCGTGCGCGGCGTACACAAGGCGCGTGCGCGCCGCTACGGCGGATTGTTCCAGGTTGACCTCCACGTACAGGTGGATCCGTTGCTTTCTGTGGCGGAGGGACATGCCATCGGCCACGCCGTGAAGGAGGCCGTTTGCGCTGCGGGTCTGGACGTGAACGACGCAGTGGTGCATGTGGAGCCGGATGTCTGACAAATTCGGCGGTTGACATTTTTTTTGAGTTAGGCCATTTCTGGCTTGCATTTGCCGTCAAAATTTCGTATCATAATCGCCGTTTTCCCATTGGAGGGATGGCCGAGTGGCTGAAGGCAGCGGTTTGCTAAATCGCCATACGGACTAATCTCCGTATCGGGGGTTCGAATCCCCCTCCCTCCGCCAATGGTAGTGAATAGGTTAGAGTGAATAGTGAATAGGTATGCTGAACAGGTGAAGAGAGGGTAAGGGGATAGATGTACGCGATTTTCTTTGACGTAGATGGCACGCTGGTTGATTCTCGCGCGGATTTGGCGGCGGCCGTGAATGCAACGCGGCGCGAACTTGGCTATGCCGAGTTGCCCATGGAGGAGGTCGTGGCGTGCGTGGGCAACGGCGCGCGCTATCTGCTGGAACATGCAATCCCGGAGGCGGCAGGGCGTTTCGACGAACTCTGGCCGATGCACATGCGCAACTACTCCGCGCATCTCTTCGACGCGACCACGCTCTACCCCGGCGTGCGCACGACGCTCGCGGAACTGCATGACCGGGGCTGGCTGATGGGCGTGGTCACGAACAAGCCCGGCAACTTCACGCGACAGATTCTCGACCACTTCGGCATCGGACGCTACTTCGGCGCGGGCGTGGTGGGCGGCGGCGACTGCTCGGAGATGAAGCCCTCCGCGCTGCCGCTCCGCGAGGCGGCCTCGCGTCTGCGCGGGCACCGCATCTCGTCGCACGACTGGATGGTGGGCGACAACTGGACGGACATGGAGTGCGGGCGCAACGCGGGCGTGAAGACGGCGTTCTGCACGTTCGGGTTCGGGCATCTGCGCGAGAGCCGCTGCACGATGAAGATCAACCGATTTGACGAACTGCTGCGATACTGCAAGGCGGAGGACTGACTATGCAACGAAAAATCATGCCGCTCGGCTCCATTGACGCGAACTGCGTAATTCTCTGGGAGGATCCCGCTGCTGCGTGGATCGTCGACCCCGGCGCTGAGCCGGAGGCAATCTGCGCGTTCCTTAAGGCGAAGGGCCTCACGCCCGCTCTCATACTCTTCACGCACGGCCATTTCGACCATATCGGGGCTGTGAACGGCCTTATTGCGCATTATCCGGACCTCCCCGTGCATATCGGGCCGGGTGACGTGCCGATGATCGGCCATCCGATGAACGCCTGGCCGCCGGATTACGAAGTCGTGAAGAAGCCGGCCTCGCTTGTCGCCGACCTCGTTGAAGGCGCAACGCTCACGGCGGGTGGCCTCACGGCGCAGGTGCTTGCCACGCCCGGCCACACTCCCGGCGGCGTGTGTTTCCTATTCGCCGCGCAGAAGCTGCTCCTCACGGGCGACACGCTTTTCGCGGGATCGTGCGGGCGCACCGACTTTCCAGGCGGAGACAAGCGCAAACTTGACGCGTCCCTGCGCCGTCTGGCCGCGCTCGCCCCGGAACTGACGGTCGTGCCGGGGCACGGCATGCCGACCACGATTGCGCGCGAGGTCGCCACTAACCCGTTCATGCAATGAAGTGGTTGCGCCAATGGACGGTCCGTGACGTATTGAAGTTGCTGGCCGTGGAACTGCCCGTGCTGCTGTGCTTCGGCGTAGGTCTCGGTTGGATCGTGCATGAGTACAACCGTCACACCTATGAGAAGGCTGTCAGCCGCGCGACCACGGCAGCGTTGAGTTTTTACAAAAATGTCAAAAAGATCAATGATGGAAAACGCTTACTCGACCCGAAACAGCGGGAACGGAAATTGCAACAGCTGAAGGATAGCCTGTCGGCGTTCGCCGCGCGACGTGACGGGTCCCCGCCGCTCTTCCCTTCGGCTACGGCGGCATTTTTGTGGAGCTTGAAAGAGCAGAAGATACTGTGGTCTACGAATCTGGTGGGGGACCGTGCGTGCCTGGTAACGGCGAACTGGACGCCTTCCAAGAGTTCGCTCCAGCGTAAGTCCCTGGGCGAGGAATCAAACGTAGGTTGGCAATCCCTGCGGGAATTCGGAGTGGATTCAGCCGAGTTGATTATCTGGGCTAAGACTCTAGTCTACGTGCAGGACAAACACACCATGTGCGTGTGTGGGCTGTTGGTCGGTCCGCCAGAGGATGAAGGCCTGCCGTTGTGGACAGTCTACGTTGCGGCGGCGTCGATTTTTGTTGTCGTGGGACTGTTGTTTTTCGCGGGGGGCGTGTCGCTTGTGGCGACGATCGTACGGGCGCGTAGTGAGATGGAGCGGCGGAACACTTTTGTCTCCAATGCCGCGCACGAGGTGAAGACTCCCCTCGCGAGCATTCTCATGCGGGCGGAACGGTTGGCTGACGGCTCGTACGCGACGGAGGAGCGGCGCGCAAAGGCTGTTGGCGTGATACTCGAACAGGGACGCGAGCTGCGCCGCCGCATCGAGAGACTGCGCAACTTCGACCGGCTTGAGCGCGGAATGCGCACGTATGAGCGGCAGGAGTTTGACCTTGGCGAGGTGGTGCGCGAGACGGCGCGTCCATTGTCTGACAGATTCGAGGAACACGGGCTGGATATTTCGGACGTAGAGTCCGTGCGCATGGTCGGCGACCGC
Organism: uncultured bacterium; assembly: GCA_902761035.1. GTDB lineage: Bacteria > Verrucomicrobiota > Kiritimatiellia > RFP12 > UBA1067 > RUG572. The sequence goes on from CACWIW010000030.1 coordinate 37,476, forward strand.
GACTCTGTGATGGAGATTGTGGAGAATCTGCTTACGAATGCGGCGAAATACGCGGCGCACGAGGGAGTCGTTTCAGTGCGCGTGGCGCGTGTAGTGGACGGACGCACGGCGGAGGTCTGCGTGGCCGATCGCGGGCCTGGCCTGCCGTCCGCCCAGCTGCGACACGTGTTCGACCGTGACTGGCGTGCGCCGAACGACCTCACGAAGTCGGTAGGCGGATGGGGAGTGGGCTTGGCGTTTGCGCGCGACCTGGCGCGCGACATGGGCGGAGAGCTGTCAGTTGCGGCGCGCCCCGGCGGTGGCTGCGCGTTCACGCTCAAATTGCCCATTGGCGAGAACATTGAAGAGGAGAAGGAAACATGACGGATATCCTGATTGCCGACGACGAGGCCGAACCGCGCGATTCGGTGGTGGAAATGCTAGAGGATGAAGGCTACGCAGTGCGCGTGGCGAAGGACGGTGGCGAAGCGCTCGCGCTGTACGCGGAGAAGCGTCCGGACCTGTTGCTGCTCGACATAAAGATGCCGGTGAAGACCGGCTGGGACGTGTGCCGGGACATTCGACGCATGGACAAGTCGCTGCCAATCATCCTTCTCTCGGCGTTCGGCGAGGAGGACGACAAGGTGCGTGGGCTCACGATAGGTGCGGACGACTACATCGTGAAGGACTGCGGGGCGCGGGAGCTCCTCGCGCGAGTGAAGCGGCAGCTCGGGCGCGTGGTGCAGATCGCCGCCGAGCAGAACCGGGCCGCGCAGACCGCCGCGCAGCCCTCATCCGCCGACGAATTCGCGTTCGGCGCTCGCCACAAGGTGGATGCGAAGAGGTTCGTGCTGCTCGACGCGAGACGGCGCGAGACGAAACTCTCGAAGCGTGAGATGGCCGTCCTACAGCATTTCGCGAGCCATCCGAACGAGGTCGTGGAGAAGGAAGACCTGCTGCGTCGGTTCTGGGGAATTGAGAACCTGGAGAGGATCGAGTCGCGCGTTCACGACACGCTCATCTGGGGCCTGCGCGAGAAGCTCGGCAGCGACAAGGACGTGATCGAGACCGTCCACGGCATCGGCTGGCTCTACCGCGTCTGACAGCGCGCGCCCCTGTTTGACTTGCCCTGCGGCTAACACGAAAAAAACCCTTGTTCTGGCATTTTATTCAATATTAGCGCAAACAAAAAGGAATACTAACATGAAAAGGCACATCTTGCGCTCAACCGTCGCCGCGATGATCGCCATCGCGGGCGCGGGAACCACGGCAGCGGGTGCCAACTTGGCTCCCGTGGCCGTGGATGACCAGTTCTACGTCAACAGGAGCGACTACTTCCTCAGGAACGTCGTAGCACGCACCGGCCCCGTGGCCGCGACCCTGAACTGCGCGAGCGGAGCCGACACCCCGGCAATCCTGGTCAATGGCCTCTATACGGGCCCTAACATCTCCGAAGTCGCCTGCGGCATCACGAGTGGCCTGAATGACGCGAAGACCGTCGTTTCCTCCCAGTTCTTCGGCGAGATATTCCACTCGGTCGTCAACGGCGCGGAAACCCCCGTGTCGCTTGCCGACGTGGAGAACAGCGGACCTGCCTCGGGCGTGGTGAAGATTGACGCGACCGACTACGTGGCGCTGCTAGGCGGAGGCACGTACAGTAACCACAACATGGCATGGTATGCCGATCCCGCAAACGGCAGGATGCTATTGGTTGAGGGCAATGTGTCCCTGGCGCCGCCTGAAAACGCGCTGACCGTTGGCTTCGCCTGCCCCGCCATCATCCATGGCAACCTGACCGTCGATGCCGGCTCCAACCTGGTCAGCACAACGCAAATCAGCAGTTTCCTCTACGTGACAGGCAACGCCCAGGTCGAAAACCTCTACGTGGCGAGCGTCGGTGCCTTCGCCGTGGCTGGCAATCTCTCGGTCACGGGAACAGTCTCGAGCGCCAGTATGGGCGTCACTGCGACTTTTACCATCGGCGGCAAGTTGCTCGCGGACGGGGAAACCCCTCTGGAATACACCTGCTTGCTGGCGGAGTTGCTACAGCGGCATTCGCGGCAGGGCCAGGACTACGATCCGGACAATCCGGACTCCCATCTCACGGTTGACATACGCAGCATGATCCAGACCGCCGCGGCATACCGCATGACGCTGTATTACTACAACGGCACGGAGACGGTTGCCATCGGCACTGTCGGCGCGGCCCCTATGAGCGGCACGGCGGTTTCGCTGAACGCCGGATATCATTTCAACGCGACCGGGCAGGTCGTTGTTGACGGCAATGGGGTGGTCATCAGCGACGATGACCTTTCCTTCGGCGTCAGGCAGGTCAGCTCGGCTTTCTCCGTCTCGCCGCAGTTCTCCTACCGGATATGGGACAACGACGCCGCGGAGAACATGCAGTCCGATGCCGCGACGGTCACCATCGTCGTGGCCGATACCATCCTCGGCGCCGGCGGCGGCGACGTCATCGCCGCCATCGGCGACGGTTCCGGCGACGTCATCCGCGCGGACGTGGCGGGCGAAGGCGAGATAATCGTGCCCGAATACGAGGAAGAGGAAGTCTATGTAGTTACCTTCGCGACCAAGCCCGGCTCCGACATCGTCGATGGGGGCGGCGGGAACGATGTCCTTTTTGGCGATTCCGGCATCGCCGGCCTGGAGTTCAAGGTCGCCGTCGAAACGGAAAAAAGCGTGGACGCCGTGACGGACGCGGACATCCTCCGGTATCTTTCCGTGCATCCCGACGTGGTCGCCGGCTGGCCTGGCGCGGACAACAGCCAGACGGATCCAGATACCGGCGAAAGCCTGGACAGAGCGGACGCGCTCATCGGCAACGACGGCAACGACATCGTCTTCGCCCAGGGCGGCGATGACATCCTGTTTGGCGACGCCTCGCTTGACGCCGTGGCCGGATGGCTTGAACTTTCGGGCGGCGACTTGACGTCCGTGAACATGGCGGTGAAGATCGGGGCCATGTACGTCGCACAGCTCAAATCGGATCTGGCAAATCCGGAAGGCAGTCATGACGGGGACGACCTGCTCTTCGGCGGCGACGGCGACGACAGTATCTTCGGCCTTGGCGGTAACGACGAGCTGCATGGCGGCTCCGGAAGCGACATGCTCCTCGGCGGCGGCGGCGCTGACGTGCTGCATGGCGGCTCAGGCGGCGACTATCTCGACGGAGGAGCCGGGGCGGACAGGATCGATGGCGGGGCCGGACCGGACATCATTCGCTACGATCCGGCCGACACCATCGACGGCGGAGACAATATCGACATTCTGATCGGCAACTCCGGCGACGGTTCATTTGCGAGTCTTACGAATGTCAGCAACGTGGAAATCTTCCTCAAGGTGGAGAACGGCGACATCGACGCCCTCAACCTCACCGACATCTCGAAACTAGAGGCCGTAGCTGGTCTGTATGTTGACGACAACGGCGAAATTTGGCTTGTCGACGAGGAAAATTGTCCTGATGAAAATAAATGGCAGCTTGTCGGCAGGGAAAACGGCATCACGACGGTCACCTGTACAAAAAACGACTTTACCCTGACGCTTGAGACCACGATGGGATACGAGGACGGCAAGCTGGTGATCCTCCCGCCGCCCGACCCTGACCCCGACCCCGTCCCCTACCTCGAACCGGTGGCAAACACGATCAACAATTGCGAGACCTATACCATCTATGCCGGCCAGACGGCGCTTGACAGCGGCTGGTACGTGGTCACCAACGCCGTCACGAACGACGCGCGCATCGTTGTTTCGGGCGACGTGAACCTCATCCTCGCGGACGGTGCGGAGCTGGTGGCGAAGAAGGGGGTCAACGTGGCCGTGGCCAACAACACGACCAACAGCCTCACCGTCTGGGCCCAGTCCGACGGCGAGGGCATGGGCAGCCTGACGGCCACGCAGATGGACGTCTCCCAATACCAATCCGCCATCGGCGGCGACGCCGGACAGCAAGGCGGCACGGTCGTCATCAACGGCGGCAGGGTGTCCGCCACTGGCTTGGGCGCGGGTATCGGCGGCGGCGATGGCGGCTTCGGCGCGACGGGCGACGGGGTGGGCGTGAGCGGCTTCACGGACTTTCAGATAAACGGAGACTCGACGCTGATATCCGACGTTGAGATACAGCTCTCGCCAGCGGAGAAGACAAAGGGCGGCTCGGCGTTCTGGAGAAAGCGCGTGAACGTGACGCGTCCGTGGCGCGCGTTCTTCACGTACAAGACCGTGTTGTCGTCCGTCCCGGCGGACGGCTTCGCCTTCTTCCTGCACAACGACGCGAGGGGGCTTTCCGCGCAGGGCGGCATGGGCGGTTACCTGTGCGCAAACGAAATCACGCCATCCGTCGGCACGGCGTACAACATCTACCACGACGACTCCGCAGGCTGGATCAAGGACGGCGCCACGACGAACATGACCACGGCGCTCGGCGGCATCGCCATCCAGAACGGCATGGACGTCTGCGTGACGTACGACGGCGAGGGCCGCATCGTGCAGCATCTCTTCTCGAACGGCAGCTACGTGGCGTTCACGAACGACGTCAATCTGGCGGAGGCCCTTGGCGACACCACGGCGTGGATCGGCTTCTCCGGCGCCACCGGAGCCTCCGTCTGCGAACAGCGCATCACGAACTTCCGCTTCTGGCAGGCCGACGCCAAGGGCAGCGCACCCGACATCTCCGCGTCGGACGACGCCTCGAAGTGGCGGCTGAACGGCTCCGCCGTGTACGAACCCCACAACAACGCGCCGGCGTTCCGCATCACCGACATGTCGAACAACACGTCCGGTCTCGTGACGCGCCTTGAGCGCGTGTACGTGGGTGGGCCGTTCAAGGTGCATGGCACGTACCATGTCACCGGCAACTCGGCAAACGACGGCAACATGGCCGACGGCATTGCCATATTCTTCCATTCGCAGTCGCCCGCCGCCATTGGCGGCAAAGGCGGCGATCGCGGCGTATTGGGCAATTCGGCGCTTCCCTCCGCGACGGGGTGGATGATCAACATCTACCCTCGCACGCCAAACATTACGCCCCTGAAGAACTGCGTGCAGGGTTCGTCCTTCACCGCGCTCAACGGCATCAATCCCAAGACAACGGTTCCGGTGGACTTCACGCTCTCCTACGTTCCTGGACGCCTTTCGTTCACGCTTGAGCAGGACGGCAAGACGGCCACGACCTCGCAGAATGTGGATCTCGCGCAGACGTTCGGCGACAAGTTCGCGTATTTTTCGATCTCCGGCGGCACTGGCTCGTCCAATGCGCGGCAGTACATCTACAACCTCTCGATGGAGAGCGTGAACGGAGGCGGCGGCACGGTCGTCGTCAACGGCGGCAACGTCACCGCCACCGGCAACAACTACGGCATTGAAGCCGGCGACGGCTCCGTCACGATCAACGGCGGCACCGTCACCGCCACCGGCGCCGACGGCATCTACGCCAGATGCGGCATCACCCTCGGCTGGACGAAACCCGCCGACAGCATCACCGCCAGCAGCTTCAGCTCCGGCGACGGCGTCTTCGTCAAAGTCGGCCAGACCTTCGCCGACGAGCGCCAGAACCTCTACGAGGGCACGCTTGATGCCGACGCCCTCGTCGCCGTCCGCAACAAGACGCTGCGGCCGTACATCGAAACGCCGAGCTTTACGGATCCCGAAGGGCGGGACATCGGGGATCAAGCCCTTGTCGAATGGCTCTCGGCGAACAACTTCACGCAGGGCGACATCAACGCCCTTGGCGAAGACGCCGCCGCCACGGATAAGCTGTATGAGTGCTGGTTGCTCAACTGCTCCATCACGGCGGAGAATCCGGGCGGTGCGCTCAGCATCACCGGCTTTGCGGTCAGCAACGACCAGATTTCCGTCACGGTGCAGCTCGTGCGCCAGTCGCCGCTGGGCTACATTAAAGGCGTCCTTTATCTCTACGGCGCGGATGATCTAGCCGAGGGCTTCAACATCGATTCGGGCACCGTCCCAGCCAGCGGTTCGGTCACGCAGACCGTGACCGCGACCTTTGGTACCTCCTTGGTCTCGGAGAAGTTCATCAAGGCCGCGATTGAGTTTCCCGATCCCTGAAGAGCCGGATGAGCCGTGGGAGCCGGATGATGCTGAAGGGTGATGGGGGCGGTGGGGACTATGGAGACTATGGAGACTATGGGGGGGGACGGCTGGTCGCCAAAGTCCCCAAAGTCCCCTTGCGACCTTTGCGTTCTTTGCGGCTAAAAACGCTAAAAGCTCATCTCGCACAATACTTGCGCAGTCACGGGAATTTCTGCTATAATGTTGCCGTCAAGAGGAGCACTAGCATGAAAAAAAGCATCTTCCGCTCAACCGCCGCCGCGACGATTGCCGTTGCGGGCCTCGCCCTGTGCCACCATGCGCACGCTTCCAAATTCACCGTCACGAGCTCCTCATTGGGCTCGGACGCCAGGTTCATCGTCACGCGCGACGACACGACGGCCGCCGAGACGGTGAACTACCGCACCGTGAGCCTCAGCGCCTACGCCGGGCAGCACTACACCGCAAAGTCGGGCACGCTCACTTTCCCCGCCGGCCAGTCGGCCGTCACCAACACCGTCACGGAGACGACGCCCTCCTCCGACGCCTACAAGTTCCAGACCGGTTCCTCGCGCTCCTACCGCTTTGAGCTCACCGACGTTGGCGGCTTCCTGGTCACCAACGCGACGCGCACCCTCACCACCGGCACGCGCGTCACCGCCTCGGACGCCTTCGGCGAGAAGGCGCTTTCCATCAACGCCGGCACCATCACCGTGACCGACGGCGGCTACGACCAGGCCTATCACAGCGCGAACGTCAACGACTACTTCAGCGCCGCCGCGCCCAAAGACTATCTCGTCGCAGCCGGCGCGCAGTTGCGCGCGACCGTCACCTTCCACGCCCGCGAGAAGGACGACGGCTACCAGTACGTCGCCATCTACGCCAACACCTCCACAAGCAACATCGATACCGGCGCCAAGGACGGCGATCCCGGCACAGTCTCGTACTCCCGGTACATGGCCGGCTTCACCATCGACGGCAACGTCTCCAGCACCTGGTATCCCTACACGTTCCCGCTCACCTCGAAAGGCCACGCCTGCGGCGAGCAGACCCATCCTTGGAGCGGCAACAGCAACGGCAACCTCAAGCAGCAGTACTTCAAGTCCAACTGCCGCGCCGCCGACGGCCGCCTCATCATCCCCACCGACCTCTCCAGCCTCTACGTCCGCCTCAACGCCAGCGGCAACCTGAACGACACCTGGTACGCCTCGAACGTCGTCGCCCACGTCCAGGCCGTCGATACCACCGCGCCCACATCGTTGCTCGGCGTATCCGTCCCACCCGGCACATACGCGAAGGGCAATGAGGTTTACGTCAGCGTCGCCTTCGGCGAAATCATGAAGGTTTCAGGCACCCCGACGCTCTCAACCACGTGGGGCAGTTTCGCCTACGCTGGTGGCAGCGGCTCCAACGTCCTCACCTTCAAAGGTACAATCAGCACCAGCGCCTCCAATACCCTCGATGTCGTTAAAATGCAACACGGCGGAAACATGCAAGGAAAAGTCCAAGACCTGGCTGGCAACGAATTCAGCGGCTCCGTCTCCGCCCGCAACCTCGCCACTCTCGCCGCCAACCATAACTACTCCATTACATACAATCTCTCGGGCGGCACTTTGCCCTCTGGCACCTCCAACCCCGCCACCTACACCTACGAAACGCCGTCCTTTACCCTCGCGACCCCCACCCGCCCCGGCTACATCTTCACGGGCTGGACGGGAAGCAACGGCGCTAGACCCCAGACCTCCATCACAATCGAGGCGAATTCCCACGGCGACTGTGCCTACACCGCCAACTGGAGGCGCATCATCCCGTACATAGATGCCGACGGCAACGAGCAGCTGTGTGCCGAATACGGAACCCTAGGAAGCGGCCAAGGCAATGCCGAGTACGATTGGGATGAATTGTATTTTTTTGTAGTCGACGACAACGTTACGTTCAGAGGACAGAACCGCTTCAATCGTAACGGCATTACCAAAATCATAATCTGCGACGGAGCGTCCCTCGCCGTCTCCAACGCGAACGACACCGCCATGATCGCCAACACCTTAGCCTTCTATGGGCAGACAAACGGTACCGGTCGCCTAAACCTCAACAGCAGTGTCCGCGGCCTCTCTGCCGACACTGACATCCAGATCAACGGCGTCAACGTCACCGCCAACGGCGGCGAATACGGCATCTACGCCACCGGCTCCGTCACGATCAACGGCGGCAACGTCAACGCCACTGGCGGCACGGAGGGCATCTACGCCGGTAACGTAATCAACCTCGGCTGGACGAGGCCCACCGACAGTATCGTCGCCAACAGTTACGGCGGCAGGGTTATCGTCAAGGGCGGCCAGGTGTTCACCGATGGCAGCAACATCTACCATGGCGAACTCTCCTCCGCCGAGCGCGACGCCATCGCGGGCAAGACGCTGCGGCCGGCCTACAGCATCACGCTGCCCGAAGGCGTCGTCGCGAGCGGCGTCGTCACGCAGATCGTCAACACCGCCTACGCGATCGCCGACACCACCGTCACGCTGAGCGCCGCCACGCCAGGCTATGGAATCAGCAACGTCACCGTCGATGGCGTCCCCCTCGCGCTCGTTGACGGCACCTACAGCTTCGTCGCGTCCGCCGACGGCATCACCGTGACCGCAGCGGTTTGCATCCCCGTCCCATACATCGACGCGGGCGGCACCGAGCAGATGTGCACCAGCTACACCGTCCTCACCAACGCCACCGGCGACGTCGCGTACGGCGAACGGGACGCGGAATCCTGGTACGTCGTCACTAACAACGTCACCATCAGCGGACAGCTCTACTTCTACGACGGCACCGCCCACCTGATCCTCTGCGACGGCGCGACCCTCGCCGTCACGAACGCGAACGGCGCCGCCATCGACGCTTGCGGCCTCACCATCTACGGCCAGACGAACGGCACGGGCACCGTCACCGCCACCGCCACCGGCGGCCTAGACCGCCACGGCATCTTCGCCGGCTCCGTCACGATCAACGGCGGCACCGTCACCGCCAGCGGCGGCGACAGCGGCATCTACGCCGAGAACGGCTCCGTCACGATCAACGGCGGCACCGTCACCGCCAACGGTGGCGACAGCGGCATCTACGCCGCCTACCACGGCTCCGTCACGATCAACGGCGGCACCGTCACCGCCAACGGTGGCAACTACGGCATCGTCGCCGCCAACAGCATCTACGACGACACCCCTCAAGGCACCATCATCCTCGGCTGGACGAACCCCACCGACAGCATCACCGCCAGCAGCTATGGAGGCTTCATCTACGCCAAGGACGACCAGCGGCTCACCGACGGCAGCGCCATCTACGAAAGCTCCCTCGGCGAATCCCCCTCCGCCATCGCGGGCAAGACGCTGCAGCCGGCCTACAGCATCACGCTGCCCGAAGGCGTCGTTGCGAGCGGCGTCGTCACGCAGATCGTCAACACCGCCTACGCGCGGCCCGGCGACACCGTCACGCTGAGCGCCGCGCTGGGCTACTACGGCATCGGCACCGTCACCGTCGATGGCGTTCCCCTCGAACCCGTTGGCGGCACCTACAGCTTCACCGCGTCCGACGCCGTGACGATCGCCGCCACCGTGACGCCCATCACCTACGCCGTCCGTTTCGACGCGAACGGCGGCGATGGCTCGATGCCAAACCAGTCCTTCACCTACGACACGCCGCAGGCGCTCTCCTCCAACGCCTTCACGCGCACGGGCTACACCTTCGCCGGCTGGCGCGGCGCGGACGGCGCCATCTACCCCGATCGCGCGGAGGTCATCAACCTCACCAACGCCCAGGACGCCGTCGTGTCGCTCACCGCGCAATGGCTGCCCCACATCCCGTACATCGACGAGGACGGCACCGAGCGTATCTGCACCGACTACACCGTCCTCACCAACGCTGCTGGCGGAGTCGAGTACGGCAGGGACAACGCGGAAAACTGGTACGTCGTCACCAACGCCGTCACGATTGAGGGAGTGTTACTTTTAAGAAACCACAGCCACCTCATCCTTTGCGACGGCGCAACCCTTGCCGTCACCAATACGAACGACACAGCCATCTTTACCAGCGGAAACATCACTATCTATTGCCAGACGAACGGTACCGGCCGCCTCGACGCAAACGGCAGACATGGCATCGTAACCTCTTTGCAAGGCAGTGTCACGATCAACGGCGGCACCGTCACCGCCGAGGGTAGCATTGAAGGCATCTACGCCAACAGTTCCGTCACAATCAACGGCGGCACCGTCACCGCCAACGCGACTGCCACCAGCGGCACCGGCATCAACGTCGGCGGCGGCGACGTCACGATCAACGGCGGCACCGTCACCGCCAACGGTGGCTACTACGGCATCTACGTCGGTGGCGGCTCCGTCACGATCAACGGCGGCACCGTCAACGTAACCGGCGACAACAACATCTACGTTCGCGGCGATGTCACGATCAACGGCGGCACCGTCACCGCAGCTGGTCAGAACGTCATCTACTCCAGCATCGGTTCCATCACGGTCAACGGCGGCAACGTCAACGTCGAGGGCGACTACAGCGGCATCTACGCTGGCAGTTCCGTTACAATCAAAGACGGAAGCGTCACTGCTACAGGTGGCAACTCAGGCATCTACGCCGACAAAGGTTCCATCACGATCAACGGCGGCACCGTCAACGCAACTGGCAACGATTACGCCGGCATCTCCGCCGACGGCAGCTCCGTCACGATCAATGGCGGCACCGTCACCGCCAACGGCATCGGCAACACCAGTTTAGGCATTCTCGCCAGAAGTTCCGTCACAATCAACGGCGGCAATGTCGCAGCCAGAGGTTCCATAGGCATCCTCGTCAACAACGGCAACATAACCCTCGGCTGGACGAATTCCGCCGACAGCATTACCGCCAGCAGCTACTATGCCAACAACGGCAACGTCTCCATCAAGTCCGGCCAGACGCTCACCGACGGCAGCGCCATCTACAAAGACATAGACGACCTCGGCTCCAGCCCCTCCGACCTCGCGCGCAAGACGCTGCAGCCGGCCTACAGCATCACGCTGCCCGAGGGCGTCGTCGCGAGCGGCGTCGTCACGCAGATCGACAACACAGCCTACGCGCTGCCCGGCACCAACGTCACGCTGTCCGCCGCCACGCCGGGCTATGCGATCGGCAACGTCACCGTCAACGGCAACGCCATCGACCCCGTTGGCGGCATCTACACCTTCGCCGCAGACGCCGCCAGCATCACCGTGACCGCGACGGTCTTCGTCGTGTCAAGCGTCATCGAAATCGGCACGGGAGCGGAGTTCGCCGAGTACATGGCGTCCAGGCTTGTCTCGTATTCCGACATAACCTTCGCCTTCACTAACGACATCGACATGTCGGGAGTCACCTATACAAGGCCGAGTGGCGATTTCAACGCCACACTCGACGGGCGCGGGCACACCCTTACCAGTCTTTCACTCAAAAAGGACATGCCGAATTTGATAGGGACCCTCAAGGGAACGGTGCGCGACCTCACCATTGCTGGGTATAGTTCCCCAGGAAACGTCGGCGGGACATCCCTCATCGCCTATTCCTCAAGCGGCGGAACGCTTTCCGGCGTCGTCCTCACGAACTGTACCTGGAACCTCCCTAACGTGACTTCCGGAACTGCGGGTTTCATCTACGAGACGCAGGACAACATGACTACGATCACCAACTGTTGGCTGGTTGACTGCCGGGTTATTGGATACAACGCTACGCGGGGCGACCAGGTGATAGGCGGCTTCGTCGCCAAGGCGTCCCAGCTCAGGATGGTCGATTGCCATGTCGTCTTCTCGAACACGAACATCATTTCAATCGGCAACAACATACCCGCCGCCGGCGCGTTCATCGGCCAGACCGCAGCCGGTGTGACGATCGAGCGCTGTAGCAGCAACGCCCGCGTCAAGATCGTCAGCAATGTGGCCACTCAGGTCGGCGGCGCGGGCGGCTTTGTGGGGGTTGCCACGATGAGCGGCTCGCCTGTGATCCGCGACTGCGCGAACTTCGGCATCGTGGAATCGACGGTGCCGACGTATCCCGCCGGCGGTTTCATCGGCGAGGTCGGTTCCGAAAGTGGCGATTTCTCGCTTACCGTGCAGAGCTGCTTCAACTACGGCGATGTAGCCTCGCCCTTCGCGGCGGGCGGTCTTATTGGCCGTTATCGGGGGGCGACCTCGACGCTGAGCAACAACGGCAACTCCGGTGCCATATCTTCAGAGGCTGGCTTCGCGGGCGGCCTCGTCGGCCTGGTATGCTACAACGGGGCCAACAGGACATGGCGCATCCTCAATGCCATGCAGGCGGGCGCGGTCTCAACGATGAGTGGCTGCGCAGGACTTCTCGTCGGCGGCGTTGAGGAATCCGACCTTGGCGGCCTCACGATGTCCGTTAGCAATGCCTGGATCGCCGGCTCTGCGACGTATTCGGACGGAGGACAGGCGGGCATCCTTTTCGGTGGACGCGACATAACGGCCGAGAATGAATTGACGATTGAGTTGCATGGGAGCAAAGTGCTTGAGTCCAACGGTACACTTGCCTTGTACTACGACAAGGGCAACGCGGCTGTTGCGTGGGATTCGCCGGTCACGTTCGGTGCAGATGCGCTTTCAGGCTCGGCGGTGCGCAACGCACTGAATCTCTATGCCAGGGAGCAAAACTATACGACATGGGTAAGAGGAAGATGCTTCCCGGAACTCATGACATTTGGAGTGGAGTGTTTTTCAGGTTTCTTCATCAAGTTTAGATGAGTTGTGAGCTTGAAAACCACGGCGTAGAACGCGACTTGACGGCGGAGAATCCGGGCGGCGCGCTCAGCATCACGGGTTTTGCGGTCAGCAACGGGCAGATTTCCGTCACGGTGCAGCTCGTGCGCCAGTCGCCGCTGGGCTACATTAAAGGCGTCCTTTATCTCTACGGCGCGGATGATCTAGCCGAGGGCTTCCCTTCGACGTTGATCCGACCACGGGTTCGGTCACGCAGACCGTGACCGCGACCTTTGACACCTCCTTGGTTTCGGCGAAGTTCATTAGGGCTGCGATTGATAAGGCTGAGGAGCCGGAGGAGGAGGAGTGATGGGGACGGTGGGGACTTTGAGGACAATGGGGACGGTGGGGACTTTGGTGACAGCTGGTCGCCAAAGTCGCCAAAGTCCCCAAAGTCGCCAAAGTCGCCACCACCCCCACCACCCCACCGTCCCCAAAAAGGAGGCCACCCCTGATGCCCACTAAGATCATATTGCCGCATGGCGGCTACCGAAATCTGCTCACCTACAAGAAGAGCGACGTCATCTACCAAGGCACGGTCGTTTTCGTAAAGCGTTTTCTTCAGCGCGGCGACCGCACCATCGACCAGATGGTGCAAGCCGCGCGCAGCGGCAAGCAGAACATCGTCGAAGGCAGCGAGGCGTCTGCGACCAGCAAGGAGACCGAGCTGAAGCTCACCAACGTCGCCAAGGCGAGCCTTGAGGAGCTTCTCGAAGACTACCTCGACTACCTCAAGGTCCACGGCCTTCCCGAATGGTCTAAGGATTCCGAAAAGGGTCTCGCGGCGCGTCGGCTCGGGCGCGATGGCGGCTGGGAAGCATTCGCGCCGCACATCGAGAAGAAGAGCGACGAGGTGGTGGCTAACCTGATGGTCTCGCTCATCCGGCAATGCACCTATCTGCTGGCGAGGCAGATCGCGCAACTCGAGGCGGACTTCAAGCGGCACGGCGGCATCAAGGAGCGCATGTATGCCGCCCGCAGCGAAGCGCGCGGCGAAGACTGGGGCAAGGCCGCATATTCGCGCCTCGCCGCCGTGCAGTCGCCCGACGAACTGGCCACGCGCTACCGCGAGATGTCGGCCGAGCTCCGCAGAATGGCCGCCGGCATCAAGCAGCGCAAAGGCTGGTCGTGAGGGGACTGGGGAATGGGGAATGGGGAATGGGGACTGGGGAATGGGGAATGGGGAATGGGGAATGGGGACGGTGGGGACAATGGGGACGATGGGGACAATGGGGACAATGGCGACAATGGCGACGGCCAGCCCTCCCCCAATGATCCCACAGTCGCCAAAGTCGCCACAGTCGCCACCGTCCCCAAAGTCCCCACTGTCCCCATTCCCAAACCCCCATTCCCAATTACCAATTCCCTACAAGGGCAAGGCAGATTCGCTGCGTGGCCAGAAAAGAATCCCTACAAGGGCAAGGCAGATTCGCTGCGTGGCCAGAAAGGAATCCCTACAAGGGCATGCCAGATTCGCTGCGCGGCCAGAAAGGATTTCCTACATGGCCAGTCTTGCGTTTTGACGCCAAATAACTGTTTATTTGCGCCCATTTTATGGTTGATTTGGGCGCATTTATATGGTAAAATGACGCCAAATCAGCAAAAGGCCACGCATCGTTTCGCCGCAGGACGCGGACTGAAATTGTTCTGGCCACGCAAGAACGCAAAACTGACCAAGCAAAAGGAATTGTTCCAATGGAGACACGAACAAAAATCAAGGCCGTCGCTCGGACTACCGACATCAACGGAATGTTTCAGGCTGTACTGAAGCCGACCGCCGTCCTGAATATGGACAACATCGTCGAACGCTGGGCCGCCTACGCCAAAATCGCGCTTGGGCAGGCACGCTGGCAGATAATGGCCATGGAGGACTTCATCATCGACCAGCTCGCGCAGGGAAATCAGCTTGATTTCGGTCTCGTCTCCTTCTACCCGAGACTGTCGGGCGGGCTGTCGAGCCGCGACGCCGATCCTGAGGCGGACGGGCTTTTCGTGCGCGGAGCGGTGAAGGCGCGTCGTGCGCTCATGAACGGGCTCAAGGAGAAACTTATGGCGGAGAACGCGGCCAAGCCGTCCCATGTGCGCATCTACAGCGTGCTCAACCGGGACAGGAACCGTGCAGACGTGGTAGGCGTCGGCGACACGCTGTCCATCGTCGGCGCGAACATTCTGATCGACGCGACGCAGGATGACGAAGGCGTCTGGCTGGAGAGGCGCACGCACGTCACCAACCGGAACCGCCCTTGGGTCAAGGTTGCGCGCGGACGTGTGGTGCAGTCGGACATGGCTCTTACCGTGGTCGTGTTTGACGAGCCGGTTCCTCCGAGGAAGTATTCCCTCACGTTGTACACGCGCTGCGGGCAAGGCGCGGATTTCCAGCTCCTCCATTGCCGCCGCGAGGTTCGCGCGGTGTGAGGCAAAACCTGGGCGCGCCCCGTCGTGCCCGTTTTCGCCCGTTTTCAACCATCTTAGATTTTTTTAAAATTTTGCATTTTTCCCCCTTGCACGTCAGCGTCTCATTATGATATACTATCCGTCCAAACCCCAAGAGGGTCTAGAGTTCGAGATACGGTCTGGCAGCCTCGCGAAGGCACTGGATGCGTCCGGCAAAGGGACATACGTGCCCGCAGTGCCGGGAAGGCGCCGCGGGCGCGTTCCATTTTGGGCCATGCTCTCCGACGGGTTGGACTGACCGGAAACTCAACTCCGAGACGGTTCCTGCGGGAACCGCGCAGGCAACGGCGAAAGGCCGCCCGGCGATGTCGGAGCCGTTGAAGGGCAGGTACAAGGTAAAAAGCAAAACGAAAGAAGAACAGAGATGCAACAGCAGAGAGTACGCATCCGCCTGCAGGCATACGACCATCGTGTGCTGGACAAGGCCGTCGGTGGGATCATCGACACGGCCCGCGGGACGGGTGCGCAGGTGGTGGGCCCGATCCCGCTGCCGACGCGCGTCGAGCGGTTCACGGTGAACCGTTCGCCGAACGTGGACAAGAAGAGCATGGATCAGTTCGAGATGCGGACGCACAAGCGTCTGCTCGACATCGTCAACCCCACGGCGAAGACGATCGACGAACTGAAGAAACTGAACCTGCCTGCGGGCGTCGACATCACCATCAAGGTGTAAGGAGGGCGCAATGGAAGGTTTGATTGGAAAGAAAATCGGAATGACCCAGGTGTTCACCGACGACGGAAAGCGCGTGTGCGTGACCGTGATCGAGGTCGGCCCCTGCCCGGTCGTCCAGGTGAAGACGCTTGACAAGGACGGCTATGTTGCCGCCCAGCTCGGTTTCGGCGAGCAGAAGGCGCACCGTCTCACGAAGGCCGTCGCGGGCCATCAGGAGAAGACGGGCGGCCTGAAGGACAAGAAGGTGCGCATCCTCAAGGAATTCGCGCCAGACGCCGGCGAAGAGGTGAAGGTGGGCGACGTGCTCACGGTAGCCAACTTCGACGGCGTCAAGTTTGTTGACGTGACGGGCGTGACGAAGGGCCGCGGGTTCGCGGGCGTTCTCCGCCGCTACGGCTTCGCGGGCGGCAACATGACGCACGGCGGCCATTCGAAGCGCCGCACGGGCGGCCTCGCCGCGCGCGACCTCCCCGGCTGGATCGAGAAGGGCAAGAAGATGCCCGGCCACATGGGCGACGTGAACCGCACGGCGGTGAACCTCGAGGTGGTGCAGATCCGTCCCGAAGACAACGTGATTCTCGTAAAGGGTTCGATCCCCGGCGCCCGCAACGGCACGGTGATCGTCCGCAAGTCCCTCAAGAACGCGGCCCTCGCGTTCAAGGCGAAGAAAGGGGCGAAGTAAGACATGAGTACGATTAAGCAGTACACGTCCGCCGGCGAGGCCGGTGCCGACATCGCGGTCGACGACGCCGCGCTCGTCCTGGACAAGGGCGCGCAGGCGCTCAAGGACGCGGTGGTGGCCATCCGCAACGCGATGCGCGCGGGCACGGCCTCCACGAAGGGCAAGGGCGAAGTCGCCGGCTCCAACAAGAAGCCCTGGAAGCAGAAGGGCACGGGCAACGCCCGCGCCGGTTTCCGCCAGAGCCCGGTGTGGCGCGGCGGCGGCGTGGCGCATGGTCCGAAGCCCCGCGACTTCGGCCTGAAGGTGAACAAGAAGGTGATGAAGCTCGCGTTCGCGCGCGCCGTCTCGGAGAAGATCCAGGCTGGCGACGTGCTGGTGGTGAGCGAGTTCGCCTTCGAGGCGCCCAAGACGAAGCTGATGGCGGCGTTCCTGAAGAAGATCGGGGTTGACCGCAGCGCGCTCGTCGTGACGGCGGACATCAACGAGACGATCGACCGCATGGTGCGCAACCTGCCTCGCGTCGACTCCGCGACCGCCCAGGAGATCAACCCGTACGCGGTTCTCCTCTTCAGGAAGATCGTGTGCGACAAGGCCGGCTATGACGCCCTCATGGCCCGTGTGGCCGGCAACAAGGAGGAGAAGTAATGGCCCGTGAAATCATCAAGCGACTGATCCTCTCGGAGAAGAGCTCGCGCCTGAGCGCGCTCAACCAGTACTTCCTCGAGGTGGACAAGGATGCGACGAAGCCCCAGATCCGCCAGGCGGTGGAAGAGCGTTTCGGCGTGCACGTCCTCGCGGTGCGCACGGTCAACGTGAAGGGCGGTCTCCGCACGGTTCGCGGCACGCGCCGCCAGGTCACGGAAACCACCTGGAAGCGCGCGATCGTCGAAGTCAAGCCCGGCGAGCGCATTGAAATCGTGTAAGGGAGAGGAACCGCAATATGGCACTCAAGACGTTTAAAGCCCGTTCGCAGGGGATGCGCTTCCGCGTGGCCTCCACGTTCGAGGAGATCACCGAGAAGAAGCCGGTGAAGAGCCTGACGCGCGCAAAGCGCAAGACCGCAGGCCGCAACAACCAGGGCCGCATCACGACGCGCCACCGCGGCGGCGGCGCCAAGCGGCGCATCCGCATCGTCGACTTCCGCCGCGAGAAGGACGGAGTCGAGGCCGAGGTCAAGGCGATCGCGTACGATCCCAACCGCAGCGCGAACCTCGCGCTCCTCGAGTATGCCGACGGCGTGAAGACTTACATCCTCGCGCCCGAGGGCCTCAAGGTGGGCATGAAGGTAATGAGCGGCGCGAAGGCCGAGGCGACGGTGGGCAACTGCCTCCCGCTCGGACAGATCCCGCTCGGCCTGTTCGTGCACGCCGTTGAGCTCGTGCCGGGTCAGGGCGCCAAGCTCGCGCGCTCGGCAGGCACCGAGGCGCAGGTCATGGCACGCGACAAGGACACCGTGACGCTCAAGCTTTCTTCGGGCGAAGTGCGTCTCTTCAGCGCGCGCTGCAAGGCCACGGTCGGCGCCGTGGGCAACAAGGACTGGGGCTCCATCAAGCTCGGCAAGGCCGGCCGCAAGCGCTACCTGGGCATCCGCCCGACGGTGCGCGGCGTCGCGATGAACCCTGTGGACCACCCGATGGGCGGCGGCGAAGGCCGTACGTCTGGCGGCACGAACCCGTGCTCACCGTGGGGACAGCTCGCGAAGGGCGGCAAGACGCGCAAGCCCGGCAAGTCCTCGAACAAAGTCATCGTCAAGCGGAGAAAGTAACACATGTCGCGTTCACTCAAGAAGGGACCGTACGTGGAGGAATCCCTCCTGCGGAAGGTCCAGAAGATGTCGGCCGCCGGAAAGAAGCAGCCGATCAAGACGTGGAGCCGCCGCTCGATGGTGCTCCCCGATTTCGTGGGATTGACGTTCGCCATCCACAACGGCAAGGTCCATCTCCCG